>CAJXJV010000251.1 GCA_913055135.1 uncultured Desulfurobacterium sp.
CCCATTCTTTTTTCTTATCTTTCATAGTAACTCCATTTTATCTTCTGAGATTTTGCATTTTTAAAAGCCTTAAATGCTGTTTTCTTGAATATAAGAAGGTATTTAAAACCTCGAAGATAAAAATTGTATTGAAGTGCCTTATTAATCCAGAATGGAGTATTTGAAGCCTGATTACGCCGTGCCACTACTACTATATCTACAGGTTTAAAGTACTTTGCCAGTCTATTCCATATTTTAAAACCAACTGGAGTAAAGTTTCCCTTTACCCATTGATCTCCTATCAACCAAGCTATGTAGGATTCCCACTTCAAAACTCTAAAGAGTTCTCGCATAACCGTTTCCAATTCGTCATAAAATTTCTCATCTGAGGCAGATATATGACCTATATTAGCTGGATGGTCATTATATTTTATGTTGTCTCCATAAGGACTATCTAAGAATACAAAATTGACTGATTCGTCCTTTAAAGGTAAATGGCGAGCATCAGCCTTTACTATATCCTGTCTCGTTGGTTCAAGATCAAATGCTATAACACGTCTCCTCTCTTCCTTGCAAACATCTATAGTTGTTCCACTTCCCGCCATTGGGTCTAAAACCAGGTCATCAGGTTCGGTATAACGATAGAGAAGGTTAAATATGATAAAAGCAGGAGTTACCCCTGGATATTTGTTGTTTCCTTTTGGAGTGTCTCCGTAACTTTGATAGGGAAAATCCCAGAAGTTCGTTGCGAAAATAGGGGGTCTGAATCTAAAATCCATTACTTCATCTTTTTCTGGTTTTTTATCAAATTCGATTTCTTTCCCATTGAGAAGCTCCAAAAGAAGTTTGGTTCCATAAGGAGTTAAAATGTATCGCCAGTTTATATTTAAACTTCGGAGAACTTTACTTGCTTTTCTTATGGATCGTACTTTTCCCATAGGATATACTTTTGCCTGATATGGATACCTTCCATCAAATAACTTTGAATTTTTTTCATAGAATCCCTCCTTTATCTTAAAACAACCATATAGTGTATCACTGTCCAGATTATATAAAAATAGATAATCGTTCTTTTTCGCCGCAAAAACTTTGTAACCATAAGCTCTATTTGTAGCAAAGATTAAATTTGAAAGACATTCCTTCTCACTTCTATTAGTACAGGCAAATATAAATCCTCTTCCATTACTCATAATCTAAGCTCCTATTTTAACGTTTATAATCATTGCAGTTTCATCACAGTTTGGAAACTTAACACAGTTTATGCAATCTCTCCAGATCTTGTGGGGAAGCGAGTTCTTATCTATAATCCTGAATCCTAACTTTTCGAAAAACTTAACCTGATAAGTGAGTGTAAAGACCCTGTTTATTCCAAACTCTTTCGCTTCATCTAAGGCTTTTTTAACAAGTGCTGTTCCTATTCCTCTTCTTAGATGTCCTGGATCAACTGCAAGAGAGCGGACTTCTGCAAGGTCGTTCCAGAAAACTGTAAGAGCACAAGTACCAAGAACTTCTCCGTTTTCCTCATAGACCCAGAAGTCCCTTATGTGTTCATAAACGCTATTTATTGATCTTGGAAGCATAAGTCCCTGCTTAGCGTACTCGTTTATGAGAAACTGGATTCTCTCAGCATCTTTCATCTTTGCCTTTCTAAGTGTACCTGTGAGTTCTGTTACCTTTTCCAATCTTAGCTCTCTCCCATCCTGAGAACTTTTACCGGCTCTGTTCTTGCTGCTTTCCTTGCAGGGTAAATGGTAGCAAGAACACTGATGATTATAGCTGCTACCGCTGCAACTATGCAGTCTGAAATATGGAGATTAAACGGGAGATGGTCAATGTAGTAGACGTCAGGAGGAAGAGGAATGAGTTTGTACTTTTCTCCCAAAATGGAGATTCCAATTCCTACTGCTTCACCAATAACTGTTCCAACGATACCAATCATCAATCCCTGAAATATAAAAAGTTTCAAGATGAAGCTATCAAAAGCTCCAACCGTTTTCAGTATCGCTATATCCCTCGCCCTTGCGTTCACGTTCATCATCAAAAGACTTGAGATATTGAAGGAGGCAACTATAACGATAAGTGTTAAGATCAGAAACATTGCGAGTTTTTCAAGCTTTAGAGCAGAAAATAGGCTCTTGTTTAGACTTATCCAGTCCTGAGCTATAAAGTCTTCGCCAAGAGTTTCTTCTATCTTTGCCTCTACGAGCTTTGCATTTTCCGGGTCATCCAATCTCACCATTATCCCGGTCACAATATCTCCAAGTCCAAACTTTTCCCTTACTTCATCTATGTGAGCAAGAATTAGTCCAGAGTCAAACTGATACATTCCAACTTCAAAGATTCCAACAACTCTGAATGAGACACTCCTTGGAATGATTCCAAAAGGTGTCTTTCTTCCCATTGGGGAGAGTAGAGTTATCCTGTCTCCTAAGGTTACTCCCAGATTGTCTGCCAATATCCTTCCAATAACGACCCCATCTTTTGCGTTTTTAAAAAGCTGCCAATCACCAATGAGTAGCTTTTTAGGAATGTCTGTAACTTCTAATTCTTTATCTGGATCACAACCCCTAAGAGATGCACTTGATGCTGAAGAAAATCCTGTCGATGTTGCCATAACGGGAATGTAGATAAAAGGTTCCGTTCCTTTGACGTGGGGTA
>CAJXJV010000252.1 GCA_913055135.1 uncultured Desulfurobacterium sp.
CTGCATTTTCTTTGCCTTGCTCAACTTCTATCATAAAATTAACTTTATTAACTTCCAGATCAGTATCCCTGCGATTACTGTTGCTATCGCAGACACTATGTAGAATATTATCCCGGTCACGCTGAATATTTCTGCTATGTCGTCCGAGATGTTCTCTACCTCTTTCGTCAACTCGCTCTTCAATGCCTCTATCTTCGTTTCTATTTTCTTCAAACTGATATTCTCTACTTTCTGCTCTATCTCTTGCAGTTTGCCTTTCAGCGTTTGTAACTGTGTTTTCAATGTTTTCTGCTCTATTTCTATCTGATCTATACTGTTCTGTATATCGTTCAAGTTCTGCTCCATCAATTCCAATCTCGTCTGCAAGTTCTGAAATTCTCTTCCGTAACTGTTCTCTGTACTCTCTAACTTCTGTTGTAGCTGTTGCAACGTTTTCAGCGACAGCACTCGCTTTTCGTATTCGCTCTTCAATGCTTTCAGCTCTTTCAATTCCTTCTCTAACAGTTGTAGTTCTTTTTCCAACTCGCTTAACTTCATTTCTAAACTCCTCTAATACAATTTCATATCGCTGAAATAATGTTCTCGCTTTCTTTCGCAATCTCATAGCAAAAAGACCTTGCCCGTTAAAGCGAGGAAAAAGGATATATATCTCATCTTCTTTCAAAGGCTTACGATTCAACGGAGAAGGTGTACCTGCTGAATAGTGTTGAAGTTTTGCGTTGTGTTTTTTGAGTATCTCTTTCGCTCTGTCAATGTCCCTTTCCTGTAATGCCTTCGTAACATCATCTATTATTTTTCTTGCCCAGACTTTTTCTAACTTTTGTGGCGCATAGATTTCAGCTTTCTTGTAGTAATCTCGCTCTCTCTTACCTTCAAGAAAATGTTGAAATACTTCTTTTTCCCTTTTGTTCGTATATGGCTGTAATCTTTCAGCAACTCTTCTTTTGAAATTCATATACTCCTTTTTAGATAACCGTATCCCTTTTTCCTCTGTGTTCCTACCTAAAACAATGTGAAAAGCTGTCCCTTCAATCTTTTTCTGTTCCTCCCTTTCTCCAAGAGCAATTTCAAGAGCTTCTTCTGGTGTAAGAGATTTTTCACTAAACTCTTCCGCATGGACCACCGCAAGAAATAACCTGTCCTCTCCAAACTCTCTTGTAAATTCTTCTTCCAGTATGTCCAGAATCTCATCTATTTCTTCCTGAGTAAACCTATGCTGGAAGCTAATTACAAAGTGGTCGGTTCTGTAATCTTTTTGTCTTGCTAAAAGGTTCTTGTTAAAATCATTGGCAAGTTCAGGGTAGAGTTCTGGAGTTGGAGCAAATGCAACTGGAGAAAGTGCATTAGTCCTAACATTCAATACCTTTTCAGGGTCTTTCAGTAAATACCTGCTCCTGCCTGCTCCATCACCTCGCTCATTCGCTATCTTCACCACAAAAGCCATTTAAAAACTCCTCAACCTGTTGAGCTATCAAGAAGATCTCTCCAGCTATCTTAAAAATCTCCTTGAAATCCTCTCTCTCTTCTCTGGTTGCCGTTTGATTCCTCGCCATAGTGTTAACCGCTCTCGCTATTTGATTTGAATAGTTAGACAGCCTTCCAACGATTCCATATAACTTTTTTAAATACTCACACCTTTTCAGGTTATCTTCTTTGATTCTTTTTAACTCACTTTTCAGGTCTGTTTCTTTGTCAAGAAATTCATATATCAGCATTCTTAACAACTCGCTCTTTGATATGCCGTTCTCTTTTGCTATCTCCTGCAACCTTTCTGCATCTTCGCTGTATAGCTTTGTGCTTACTACTGTTTCCATTTCCCTACTCCAAATTTAAATAGGGGGAGAGTCCAGAGAGGGGTCTCCCTCTCTGGTCAACGGGCAGGCGGGCGGTCGGCGTTAGCCGAACCAAAACCGAAGGTTTTGGTAGACCGCCTGCTCGTTGACCTATCTTCCTATTCTTCAATTCCGAATTAGGAGAAGAATAAATATTCCTCTCCCTATCCCTGATTGTTATGCCTCTTCTTGCGAATGTCAAGTTACCTGTATAAATTGAGTAAAAAGGTCTTACTGGAGGGAGTAAAAATGAACACTAAAGAATTAGCTAAAGTGTTAGGAGAAAAAGGACTTAATCCTGAACAGGTAGCGAAAATTATAGAGCGGTATGAAAAACAGAAGGAAAGAGTAAAGAAGTATCAAAAGGAGAAATACTTTAAGGTTTCTACTACTGTCAAAAAAGAAGTAGTCCAGAAGATTTCTTCTACTACTGGAATTCCTGAAGATATAGTGAAAAAGTATTTAGCAGGAATAAAAGCAATCAATTACGTCCCTAAAAATGTAAAAGAAAAAATCAAGCAAACTCTTATAAATCAAGGAATTAAAGACTTTTAGGCTTTGTCTGGAGCTCACTTTAGCGAAGCGGTCGCCGAAGGCGAAAAGTGAGCGAAAGACAAAGCACAGCTTGGGGGGTGCGGGGGGGACGGCTGAGGAGTCCCCCCGCCACTCCCTCTATTGGTCGGTTCTTCAACAATCCCAAGTCTCTTCCTCACTCCTGCGGTCTTTTTTGACACAGCCCCCCCCTCTCTGTTTTGTTTTACAGCCACTTTTTTTAAGAAAGAAAGGAAGGGGGGGCGTGTGTAT
>CAJXJV010000253.1 GCA_913055135.1 uncultured Desulfurobacterium sp.
TTAAACTTTTAGGGCTTCTTCAACTTCTTATAGAGAGAAACTTCCTGAAAAAGAATACTCTCCTTATTATGGAGGAACCTGAGGTACACCTCCATCCTGCTTTAAGGTTTAGTTTGATGGAATTACTAAAAGAACTTGCTAATAAAGGGGTTTACATTCTGATTTCTACCCATAGTCCTGAGATAGTAGCTTATACTGAGTATCTGGTAAAGAGTGGAAAGCTTTCTAAGGAAAATTGCTCTTTTCTCTTCCTTGAGTTTGACGAGAAAGGAATAACTTCCGGGGGTATCAGTTCAAACAGCCTAAAAATACTGAATAGATTGATGATGTCTCTTACAGAAGATTTCTTCGACCTGACTATTAAGGAACTTGAGGAATTTGAGAAATGAGTGAAATCGTTAATTTCAGGATAAGTTCATTATCTGAAGATTGTGTAAACGTAGAAAATGTTAGTAATTCATTCATTATAGACTTCGATAGATTCAGGAAAGAATTTAGAAATGGAGCCTTTTCTTCTCTGAGATCAGTTGACTTTGTAGAATTGAAGGAAAGTGCAGTTTTTCTGATAGAAATCACAGATCTTAAAGGAACTGTAGAAGGTATCATAAAAAAACTCGAAGGAGAGAATAATGTTCGGTTTGAAATAGACTCTTATGTTATAAAGAAGCTCATAAAAGCAGAATACAGGGAAAAGCTTTTCGAAAGTCTTTTTCTCCTTCAATTCTCTGGAGAGTCTATCGGAAATAAGAGGATATTGTTTTTAATAGTCTTGTGTTCGATGAAGAGAGAGGATGTTATGAAATTTAAATATCTGGAATCCTTTCTGTCCAGTCTTCTTCCAGAAAACTGGGATTGTAAAATTATTCTTGAATCTACGTTCAGACAGAGATTTGTAAGGAGGTAAACTTTGAAAATAAGAATAGGAACAAGAAAGAGTAAGTTGGCTCTCTGGCAGTCTGAGTGGGTGAAAGAGCAGATAGAAAAGAAGTTCCCTGATGTTGAAGTTGAACTTATCAAGATAGTAACAAAAGGGGACAAAATTCTGGACGTTCCACTTGCAAAGATTGGAGACAAAGGACTCTTCACAAAAGAGATAGAAGATGCAATGCTGAAAGGAGAAGTTGATATAGCTGTTCACAGTTTGAAAGACGTTCCGAGCAAACTTCCTGAAGGGTTAAAACTCATAGCATTTTCAGATAGAGAAGATCCAAGGGATGCGCTACTCTCCTGCGGAAAATATACACTCGATACACTCCCACAGGGAGCAGTTGTTGGAACGAGCTCCCTCAGAAGGAAAGCCCAGCTTAGAATCTTGCGTCCAGACCTTGAAATAAGAGACCTAAGAGGAAACGTTGATACGAGAATTAGAAAACTCAAAGAAGGACAGTACGATGCAATAATTCTTGCAGCAGCAGGAGTAAAAAGACTTGGCTGGGAAAACGAAATCGATGAAATCCTTTCTCCGAGCAAAATGATTCCCTCTGTCTCTCAGGGGATCCTCGGAATTGAAGGAAGAGAAAATGATGAAAAGATAGAAAAGATTGTCAGGGAAGCGATAAACTCAAGAGAGTCAGAAATAGCTGCAACAGTTGAGAGAGCCTTCCTGCGAACAGTTGAAGGTGGCTGTCAGGTTCCCCTTGGGTGTTATGCGGTAGTGGAAGAAGATAGGGTTCACGTAAGAGCTTTTATTTCAGATCTTAACGGTAGATTCTACTATAAAGAAGAAGGTGTTTTTAGAGTTGAAAATCTTGAAGAAGCTGATGCAGTGGGAATTGGTGTTGCAGAAAGGCTTCTCTCTGCAGGCGGAAAGAGAATTCTTGATGAGCTGATGAAATGCCAGTAAGGGTGTTCTTTTCAGCAGAACTGAAAGAAAACCAGAAAGAGATCCTCAGAAAGGCAGGCTTTGAGCCTGTCTCAATTCCCCTTATAAGAACTATTCCTGTTGAGTTTTCAATGGAAGAAGTTTTAGCTTTTTCACCCAATTTTGTGATTATTTCCAGCAAAAACGGAGTCAAACATTTCTTTTCAAGAATTCCCCCAGAAAAATTTAAAAGTTCAAGGTTCATTGCTGTTGGAAGCTCAACTGCAAAAAAGCTCGAAGAGCTAAGTATAGAACCTCTGATTCCTGAGAACTTCAGCGGTGAAGGGCTTGTAGAACTTCTGAATTCTATAGATTTAGATGGCAAAAAGTTTCTCATTGTAAGACCTAAGGTAGCAAGAAAATTGGTTTCAGAGTTTTTAAAGAAATCTGGAGCAGAAGTTAAAGAAGTGGTTGTCTATGAAACCGTAGCAAACGAAGATATAAAAGAAACCTTAATGGCGGAGATAAACAAAGATTTTGAGATATTGGCTTTTACGAGTCCATCAAACTTTAAATCTTTTCTAAGGCTTACCGGTGAAAAAGGAAGAGAAATTTTAAACAAAGGGAAAATCGTTCCCATAGGTCATGTAACCCAAAAGGCGATAGAGAAAGAGGGATTTAAGGTCTGGAAAGTTCCTATGGAATATACAGTTGAAGGAATCATAGATTTAATTGTGACCTCCTCCCCTCACTAAAGTGAAGGGCTTCCCGCTTCAACGAGGGTTTTACCCTCTCTACGGGCGTTAGTTCGGAGCGGTCCACCCCTAC
>CAJXJV010000254.1 GCA_913055135.1 uncultured Desulfurobacterium sp.
ACAAACAAAATTAACTCTATAGCATAATTGAAAAATAACCATATGGCAGAAAAATACACACGGCAAATAGCCTACTATCGTAGGGGAGGGTTTATATCAATGAGAGTTCACACCTGTAAAAATGGAAAAGCAAGAATATACCTTGTTTTTCGCCGATTTCAGTTTTTGCTTATTAGTTAATTTATTTAATACTAGTAAATTTACTTATTAGGATCAGGTCTTGAGTAGATATCCGTATGTTTTGTAGAGGTTTCGGCGGCTCATTCCAAGTATTTCTGCTATCTGTGTTTTTGAGTAACCCAGTTCCAAGAGTCTCTTTATTTGTAGCTCTTTTTCTTCCTTTTGGATTTTACGTATTTTTTGAAGATACCAGAGATGTTCCTGTCTTGTTCTCTTATTCCTTTTGTTCGGCCTGTAGTCCCAAGCAAGTAGATCACAAAGGTACTTCCAGCTGGCTTTTACGTACTTGGCTTTGTAACCTTTAAGGAAAGCTTTGTAGGCTTCGTCCATGGTAAAGCCTAAATGCAGGTTTCTGTCTGACATGTCTTCATAGACCATTGGGATAGTTTCCAGAGCCTCATCATATGGAACTTCTCTTTTGCACTTGTAGGCTATTATGCCGAGAGCAAAAAAGGAGTTATGTCTTCTTCCAGGGATAGGCGGGTTTTTGAAGAGCTTTCTTAAGACCCACTCAAAGAATGCCCTCCTTCCGTTTGGAAGGACGTGCACCTCTGCTCTGGTTGAATGCTTTTTATTTGTCTTCTCTGGCATGGTCTGAATTTTAAAATATCTGGCGAGTTGTTCAAGGCTGTATGGCTGTCTGACCTGAAATACTGAGGCTGTTGTGTTGATCTTTGTCTGAAATCCTGGAAAACGATACGGATGTACTATCGGATGTTTGTCGATTTCTATAAGCTGAGAAAAGGTATCCTGAATGGCTTTGTTGAGACTGTCCAGAGTCCATCTGAGACCTTTAACTTTGATGGGCGTGGAAAGAAGATATACGAAATGCAATCCCTTACCCGAGTTGACTATATGGGTGGGTTCTGCTGGCAGAAAGTTCCAGAGATATCTGAGGATCTTAACAAGCTTTATGCTGGTAACTCCATCGCAGTCATTTACGAATCCTCTGACAGATTCCAGTGTCTTTGAATGGTAGTAGTTGTTCTTGAAATCGCAGTATGGAATGTAGGCATTCTGGCACCAGGCTAAGCTCCATATTTCTCCAAATCTGACTCTCGTGACTGTGCCTCTCTGCTTAACTGTTTTTCCGTCTCTTTCTTCTCCAAAAACAACAACAAGCTCATCGTGATCCCTTTTGTTTGAAAAGACAAAGCTGAGGTAGTCCTGTGGAGAAATCTCAGTAAAGCTTGACCTGAGCAGCTGATTCTTGGTATAAAATTCTTGCCTGAGGTTATTGTTGGGTTTTGTTGTTAGGAGTTTCATAGCATCCTATCAGCGTGACCAGTGGAGGAAGGGCGGTCCTCCACTGGTTTTTTTGTATTTTTTTATAAATAGCAAACATCACGATACCACATGAAGCCAATTGAGATCTTCAAAGTCCCTGTCAAATGTAGCAATTTCTTTTATTCCCCGTCTTTTCATCACCAGAGCAATTAAGGCATCATGATAGCTGAGTTTACCTGATGAGTCTATGATCAGGCTAAGGACTTCTGCGTGCAGAGACACTCTTTCTTTGTAAGCTGGAATCACGGGATATGTGCTTTCTATTTCCCGAACATATGAAAACGCCCTGGAAAGATCATATCCTTTTTCCCGACTTCTTCTTGCTATGACCGAGTATATCTCCACAAGAACACAATCCATCAAAACAAAATCCTTCTGCTCATTCTCAAGCCTTTGAATGAGATCCACCGCTCTTTGATGATGAACATCTTTTCTGTCAAGCAGAGATACTACTACATTTGTGTCCAGAACGACACTACTCATGCCAGAAATCCCCATCCTTCAGGCTGTCACCACCAAGAGAAAGCACTCCCGCATAGGAATGTAAAGGCTTCTTCTGTGTAAATCTGATAATAGTATCTTCGGTCTTAAAACCCAGCTTTCTCAGTATGCGAATGGCATCCATTGTGGTAAAGTCTGCTTTGGTAAGTGGAACATTTTTTGCTGCAATAAGATGAGCTACCAGATCCTTTGGTGAAAATGTCCTTCCTTCAATTACGGTTATGTACCTTCTTCCTCTGCTCGGTGGAATCGATTTTGCAAGCTTTTCTATGTCCTTTGAAGTAACTTCAAAGAAATAACCCCTGAGATTGATTCTTATCTTGCTCATAGTGCTTATGTTTTTGCGTTTTTTAACGCTTACTATCATAAACATAGTAAGATTTCAATATCAAATTTGATCTTTTGCAGAGAAAACCGCGTCCTGCCTGTGGCAGGACGCTTGCTCGCAGCCGGCTCTTCCGTGAGGAAGAGGCGGCTGCAGGGCAAAAGAAATGCCTCCACTTTTGTCTAAAACCTTCATTTTTGTCTAAAACCTCCACTTCTATTGTTTCTAATAGAAAAAAACTGAAAGGAGGTGTTGCGTTATGTCCAGAAAAAGAGATCCTCTCCTGGTAGGACTTTCAAGGATTCGTCTAACTG
>CAJXJV010000255.1 GCA_913055135.1 uncultured Desulfurobacterium sp.
TAACCGCACTTTCAGAGTAAACGTAATCGTTCAAAATCTCGTAAGCACCGTTGTACGCTTCCTTAACGCTAAATTTGGCAACTACTGTTTAGGACGGGAGAAGTCAGAGGAGTCTTGGGGACTTTCCACTTTCCTTCCTTTCTACACACCTCTTTTCGAGGAAAGGTACAATTTTCTCGAGTCTTTCAGATATAGACACTATTTTCCTCCTGTTCGCTTGTACATCTTCTTTTAGACTGGAGATCTCTTTCTCAATCCTCGATAGCTCCATCCTGACTTTTTCCATAATTTCTTCAGCAAACTTTTCGGAGTTTATGACCTTTGATAGTTTTTCTATGTTCTCTTCTATCTTCTTCTCCAACTCTTTTGACGGCGACTCCGTTATCTCTTTTAGAGTTCTCAATTTTCCAGAAATCATCTTTAGGTCGACTTTCAAGTCATTTAACTCCTTTTTAAACTCGTCTCTTACGCTTAAGAGGGATGACACATTTTTTTCCAATTTTTTCAGCTTTTTCACGATCTCTTGGTTTTCTTCCAGCTTCTCTTTCCTCTCAACTTCGAGCTTCGAAACCTTCGCAGAAATGCTGGCGATTGACCCCCTTATTTCTTCAAACTCTTTTATTAACTTTTCATATTTTTTTACTATTTCTTCTTGAAATTTCTCTATCTCTGGAATTAGCTCGTCCACTATCTTTTTCAGTTTCTCGAAAAGCTCATTCCACTTCAAAAGCAGGATCTCTACATCCCTCATCCCCTACACCTAAAAAATTTAGTTATCTATTTTCTACTCTGAACTTGGATATCATGTAAGCCCCTCTCGCCGATGCTGTGGACGGTCTCTCTGGAACTTTTATGTTGATATTAACTCCAAGCCTGTCTCTTAATATAGTTTCTAACTTTTCTGGTAAACCAGGAATTTCAGCCATGCCTCCAATCAGAATGAAATCCTTCCTAATTATCTGCCTATAAACGGAAAAGTTTCTTTCAGCGAGTTCTGGCAGGAACTGCATCGCAACGAAGTCTGCTACCTCCTCCGTGTACTCGTTTACGGGTTTTATTATGCACTCGTCAATTCTAAAACTGTACCTTCCTTTTTCGAACAAGTGAACAGTCTCCTGAACTTTTTCCCAGTTTTTCAGGTTTGCATACTTCTCCTTGAACTCTCTCGCCGTGTTCAAGTCAATGTTAACTGCACCCCTTGTTTCATTCTGGATCTCGTTTCTGATCCTTCTGTCAACAATATCTCCAGATATGGCACCGGTTACGAGGCTGTAAACGATTTCACCCCTCCTAACAGCAACTATCTCGGTCGTTGAAGAGCCCAAATTTATGACGAGGAAAGTTTTATTAATCATCTCCATTCCTTCGGGAAGGGCGAGAGCTCCAAGGAAGGAGTCGTTCCACATCTCCTTTCCGACCCAGCCAACGGGTAGCTGTGCAATAACTTTTTTGAGCAGGTTCAAGCAAATATCACTCTCTATAGACGGAACTGCGTATGTGACGTAGCTGCTTTCGGGTATGTCATACTCCCTCACAAGCTTCGTCAGGTAAACCTTCAGCAGTTCAGCTTCTTCCTCGCTTCCTGGAAAACCACCCCTTAGCATGTAATTTACATCATCTCCAAACAGTTCCAGAGCCTCATCCCCTATTACATACCCTTTTTCCCCAGTAACAGGATTCTCGACATCCCTTATACAAGTGTGGGTTACGAATTCACCTTCATCTGTAACTATAACAGTATGCTGAGAGCCGATTTTTATACCTACTGGAATTGCTATGATTTCACTCTTTTCCACACTTTCCATATCCCCCGCCATGTTAAACACCAATAAATTGAAGCACAACTCCATAAAAAAATCTTTTCTTCCATATTATGACGGACATCAACACATATACTAAGCACTTTCTTAGACCTCATCCCACACACCCCCATCAGCTACCAACCTCCGTTGATTTAAGGAAGGCGGGTGGGGAAGGTTGGTGGAGAGTTATACTTATAAAGCCTCGCTCCGACTTATCTAACGTCGGGTGGGCTGGGAGGGTTCAACCAAGTCCCCGCAAGGGGAACTATAGCCCACCTCCCCGCTCATTGCGGACAGGTGGGTTTAACAGGGTGCTGACCCACCCTGTGTATATCCGATGAGGAGCGAGGCTGAGGATATGCACAAACCTCCCCACTAGGAATCCACACACTTCTCGCACTTCAGAGCGGGGAGGGGGTCAACACCCCTCTTCTTCCAAAACTCAAACCTACGATACCCATTATAATAAAAAGTGATAACAAAAGGATTACCCTCCCTAAGAAAATCCATCAAAGACAAATAACCCACAAACTCAAGCTTAGAACCGCAAAGCATACAATACTCAGTTTTAGAAGCTCCCTTATAAGACTTAGGCAATCTAACCAAATCACTATCAGTAATTCCAAAAACCCGAATACAACTATGAATAAACCCAAAACTCTGACTTCTATTCTGATAAAGAGCCAAAACCATCAACCACCTAAAATCAATTAAATGGAGACCATCTTTAACCGCATAAATCCCCTTACCTCCAAATAGAAGATCAGGATGAACACCAAAAGCATCTTTAACCACAATACGACC
>CAJXJV010000256.1 GCA_913055135.1 uncultured Desulfurobacterium sp.
TGGATATACAAGAGCATAGTATTTAACCTTTTCCCTCTCGTAAAGCTGAAATTTCAGGTTTTCGTCTTTAAGAGCTGTAGATTTAGATACTATTTCAAATACAACATCTGGAGCTGACTTGATATGTTCCTCGTCTGCAACTTTCCTGCAGATGACAATTAAGTCTGGTCTTACAACTGTCTCTTTATCAATTATCCAGTCTATGTCCTGGCAAACGAAACACCTCTGAGGACAATTTTCAAGCTGTTCTTCTATCTGTTTGAAAAGTAAACCTGAAACTCTCTGGTGTTTCCAGAACGGCGAGGGAGCCATTGCATAAGGGATACCCTCTATGAGCTCCCAGTCTCCTTCCCATTGCCTGTAGTCTTCAACTGTGTAGTGAGGTAGGTAGTTTTTGAGAATATTCATCTGGTTCCCCGACATCAGAGTTTTCTCTTCCTCTTTTTGCTCTTGAAATGACTGTTTTCCTGTCCCAGATGGCAAAACCGATGGTTGCTGCTGCTATGGTTGAAAATGCTATTGCAACTATTTCCAGAAAAGTTAGCTGCTCTTCAAAACGTTTATCCACTTCTTCAAACCTTTTATCTATTAGTTCAAAACGTTTATTCATATCCTCTCTCAGTTCTTCGAACCTTTTGTCAACCTGTTCTCTGAATAATCTGAACTCTACTTCCATAATAGCTTGCCTTTTCTCTAACTCCAACAGTTTCTGATATATCATTTCGTTGGAAATTTTTGAAGCATAAGCAGGAAGGGTAAACAGAAGGATTGTTAGTAAGCTGATACCAATAGTGTTCATTTTTTTCTCCTGTTGTGTTCTAAGCTATAATTATACAATAGGCATCTAAAGGTAAAGAGGTGCAGTCAATGGCAACGATACCTCTGGAGCTTTATGAATTGTTTGAGAAGAGACTCGGAAAAGAAGAGGCTAAAAAAGCTGCTGAACTTATAAAGAAGAGTCTTGAGGCTATTGAAGAAAGAGCAAAAGAGCAAAAGAAAGTTGTAAAGGCTGAGCTGAAAGATGAACTGAGGAAGGAACTTGCAACTAAGGAAGATATTGTACTTCTTGACCAGAAAATAGAAATCCATTACAGGGAGCTTGACCAGAAAGTAGAGACTGTTTACAGGGAACTTAACCAAAAAGTAGAAACTGTAAGGCAGGAGATAAAATTATCAGAGGAGAGAGTAAAAAGGTGGTTACTACTCATTGTTTTCCTGATAGTATTCTTGAATCAGAATACTGTTATGTTTTTGCTCAAATTTGCAGGATTGATTAAGTGAGATTTCACTCTTTCCAGAATGATGGCAGGAGAAGAGTAAAAACAGAGAAAATTTCGAGTCTTCCTAAGATCATTTCTAAGGACAGGAGAAGTTTGTCAAAATCGGAGAAGAAGGAAAAGTTTCCTGCTGGACCAACTTTGCCAAGTCCAGGACCAAGACTGGTGATGCAGGCTATGGAAGCGGAAAAGGAAGTGATTAAGTCGTGTCCGGAGATTGAAATAATAAATCCAAAAATTGCGGTTGTTGTGAAGTAGAGGGAAATAAAAGCCCATATTGTGTTAAGGACAGAAAGTTCAAGAACCCTGTTTCCGAGAGAAACTCTATAAACAAGACGTGGATGAGTTGTTTTTTTTAGTTCTCTGTATATTGTTTTAAGCATGACTAAGAATCGGAACTGTTTTATCCCGCCTGCTGTAGAGCCAGCCGATGCTCCAATCAGGGAAAGCATCATGAGAAGTGCCAGAATGACAGGAGGCCAGCTGGAATAGTCTGTTGAAGAAAAACCTGTGGTTGATGCCGCCGTAACTACCTGAAAAAAACCGTAGCGAAATGCCGTTATTGGGTTGTGATAAACATGATTTTGTAGAAGAATGAATACTGTGAAAACTGTAGAAATGGCTATGATGGTTAAGTAGCTTCTAACTTCGTAGTAGGAGAAAAAGGCTTTGAAACTTTTTAATTTAAAAGCTCTATAGTAAAGAGAAAGGTTTATTGAACCTAAAATCATGAAAATGGCTATGATCATTTCTACGGCAAATGAGTGAAAAGCTCCAGCACTTGCATTCTTTGTGGAGAATCCTCCTGTTGCAACTGTGGCAAATGTGTGGTTTACTGCTTCGTAAAGGTTCAAACCTGAGAATAGAAGCAGGATAATTTCGAGAACTGTCAGGATGAGATAAACAATAAGAATGGCTCTTGCTACTTCCCTTACTTTTGGCAATACCTTTTCTTCCACCGCCTTTGAGGCTTCAAACCTCATAAGTTGAGCTCCACCTGCACCAAAAACTGGAAGAATGGAGAGAGCAAAAACAACAAATCCGATTCCTCCTATCCAGTTGGTTGTAGATCTCCAGAGGAGAATACTTTTCGGCAAGCTCTCAATATCTGTAAGTATTGATGCTCCTGTCGTTGTGAATCCTGATACCGATTCAAAGTAGGCGTCAGCAAAGCTGTGTATTGCACCGGATTCAATATAGAAGAGGGCGGAAAGGGCGGGAAATAAAAACCAGACTAAAACCACTGTGAGAATTGATTCCTTGATGTTTAGTTCCTTACTCTTAATCTGGAAGATCGGAAGAGCAC
>CAJXJV010000257.1 GCA_913055135.1 uncultured Desulfurobacterium sp.
AGTGATAATATCTGGATTAACCTTCTTAACCTTTCCTACAAATCCAGGATCAATAATCTCCGGTACCTTCACTTCAGACAGATACTTCTTGAAATCAATCTTTTCGGCAACTATAAGGTTCCCATCTTTGCCAGACAGTCCGACTGCATTTCCACCATGGGAATTAATGAGCTTAACAATTTCCTTGTTTACCTTCCCCACAAGAACCATTTCAACCACATTCATAGTTTCTCTGTCCGTTACTCTCATACCACCAACAAATCGAGTAGGTATCCTCAGTTTCTCAAGGAACTCTCCAATCTGAGGTCCACCTCCATGAACTATAACAGGATTTATTCCGACGTATTTAAGAAGTACAACATCCTCGGCAAAAGCAGATTTTAGTTCTTCCTTTACCATTGCATTGCCACCATACTTAATAACTATTGTCTTCCCGTAAAACCTCTTTATATACGGAAGCGCTTCCAAAAGAATTGATGCTTTCTCTATAAGCCTTTTCAATCCATTCCTCTCTATAAGGGAGTTTTATGTAAGTGGGTAAATTATTATAATAAACACTTCAACGGAGACATGGAAATGGAAAGGATTATTGTTGGAATAACAGGAGCAAGCGGTTCCATCTACGGTAAAAGGATTACAGAAGTCTTAGCTGCAAACAGTTATCTGGTTGACATTGTTTTCTCAGAAATGGGAAAAAAAGTGTTTGAATACGAAACAGGAATGTCAGTAGAGGAGTTTATAAACTCCCTTCCGGAAGAACAGGTTACACTCTTTGATCACAACGACCTATTTGCACCTCCCTCAAGTGGCTCCTATAGAACTATTGGAATGATCATAGCTCCCTGCTCAGCCGGAACCCTCGGACACATAGCATTGGGAATTACAGACAACCTGATACACAGAGCTGCGGATGTAACGCTAAAAGAGAAAAGACCCTTAGTGTTAGTTTTCAGGGAAACTCCATTAAACAGAATTCACATTGAAAACATGTTAAGAGCCACAGATGCCGGAGCAACAGTACTGCCTGCATCTCCAGGATTCTATGGGAAATCAGAAACCGTAGAAGATCTGGTCAATTTTGTAGTTGAAAGAGCTCTCAGAACTTTAACAGGAAGGGAATTTAATCTGGTCAAAAACTGGGGAGAGTAATTTCTTTTATTAACTTTCCCAGGGGAAACGGAATTACATCCTTAATATCCTTTCCTGTGATCAACATGATGAGTCTGTCAAAACCAAGAGCCACACCTTCACAGTCTGGAAGTGGTTTTTCTCTAAGAAGTTTCAAAAAGCCTTTATCCAATGCCCGTTTTCCCTTCTCAAGAAATTTCTTTCTGTAACTTTCGAAATCCGTAAGCTCCGTATAACCATTTGCTAACTCAAGACCACAAACATAGAGCTCAAACCTCTCTGCAAATCCATCACTCACTTTAGCCATTGCCGAAAACTTTTCAGGATAGTTGTAAAGGAAAACAGGCACTTCAAACTGTGAAAAAGCTGGTTCTACTCTATCGACCAGAAGTCTGAAAAATCCAGATTCATATTCTTTCTCTCCAGAAACTCTGATAACCTCATCTTCATCAAGAAGATTCCTGATTCCGGCAAATTCTCTGAAAGCCTCTTCAACTGTAATAGCTGTGTAACTATCAACCTTCACTCTCCTTCCTCTGTAGGAAAGCTCTTTTTTACCTGCAGCCTTTGCACAGTGCTTTAGGAGCTCAAAAGTTTCCTCCATCCCTTTTTTGTAGTTTTCTCCTGTCCTATACCATTCAACCATTGTAAACTCGACATTGTGAGACTCTGTTACTTCCCCATCTCTAAAGACCTTACAGATCTGATAAATCCTCGGAATGCCATGCCAGATAATTCTTTTCATAAAAAACTCAGGAGAAGTGTGGAGAAACCAGTCAAATTTCTTTCCCGAAAAGTCGGAAAATAGGGCTCTGACATTAACAACATTTGAATCGGGGTTTTCATAGGGAACAAGTACCGGAGTTTCCACTTCAATAAACTCCTGAGAATCAAAAAATTCCCTTACCGTTTTAAGAATTCTGCTTCTCAATTTCAAAATATCTTCCATTTCAGAAAGCTCCGTAATAAACTTAAATTACCATGAAGATAGGAATAATATCCGATATACACGGAAACCTCCACGCCCTCCAGGCTGTGGCAGAAGAATTAGAAAGAGAAAAGGTTGATGAAATCTGGTGCCTCGGTGACGTTGTTGGATATGGAGCTTTCCCCAACGAATGTCTTCAGTGGGTTAAGGAGAACTGTAAATACTTCATTCTGGGAAACCATGAACTGGCACTTTTGAATTTAATAGACCTGTCAATGCTAAACGACTATGCCGCAAGAGCAATTATCTGGACGAAAGAAGTTATCAAAACAGAATTACTGGATTTTCTCATAACAAAAGGAGTTCAGATACTAACCTCCCAATTTCAGATGGTTCACGATACCCCGGAATCACCGGGAAGTATGAAGTACATACTAACCCTCGAAGATGCTTACTACAGTCTCATCAGACAGGTCAGACCCGTTTGTTTCTTCGGTCACACCCACATACCTGCAGCATACAAAC
>CAJXJV010000258.1 GCA_913055135.1 uncultured Desulfurobacterium sp.
TACGAGATCGTCTTGTGACTGGAGTTCAGACGTGTGCTCTTCCGATCTACAATGCTTTCGCAAAGGCAGGAGCTTATACCTACCTTGAACCTTTTGTAAGGGCATTAATCGGCGATTACAACGAAACAAAAGCACACGATGAAAACACTTATGTTCCTAATAGAATTTCTGCCTGTCCTCAAGCAAGTGCCGATGCAGAAGCAACACTTGACAGTTTACTTGAAGGAAGCTACTGGGTCAGAAATATAGATAACTCTACTGGAAAACCTTATGCCTGTACTCAAATTGCAAGTGCTGAACATTTCACAGACAGAATCAGGAACAAGATAGCCTGTATTGGCTATAAAATGAAACTTTCTCTTGGTAGAACTGCTACTCCTCCGTCAATGTGTAATGGAACGGCTTTAGCCACCGAAGAACTCTCCCTTATAAACAACCTTGAAATTCCAGTTATTCCCTTCCTCAGAAGTGCTATTGTTCTTGATGAACCTGAAGTGTATGAGGACACGATTAACCAGCTAACGGATGCAGCTGCACTCCAGGTAGCGTATCTATCTTTTGCAAGGATTGCGGAAATAGCTCAAACAGTTATTAACAATTATGAAGGTCAGGTGATGAAGCTAACTCCTGGTGCAGAGGATATTAAAGGTTACTTTCAGAATTTAAAAGATGAAATGAAATCTCTCAAAAGGGAAGCATATAAGAGATATTCCAGAAAACTTCATGAAGTAAGAGACATTTACGGTTCATTTCTGCAGAAACATTTAGAACTAAAGCTAAAGATGTATAAAGCATTGAAAGAACACAATTTGCTTCAGAACTATCTCTTTCAAGTAAGAATGGAAAACGGTTAAGAGGTAAGTAATGGCTTGGGAAGTTTATGCATTTGGCAATGGAGATGTTCTCACTCATGTATTTATGGCTGTTAAAGGCATTATGGCGGATGTTAATTATGGAAATCTTGTAAGCTTAGTTGTTCTTATCGGCTTTTTCTTCTCGTTCCTTCAAGCTATGTGGTCGGGAAACAACTTTACCATTCCCATAAAAGCCTGGATTGCAGCGATTCTTATAACTGGCTTTCTCTTCACTCCCAAAGTTGACGTGATAATAAGGGACGAAATTAACAATCAGCAGTGGACAGTTAAAGATGTTCCGTTTGGACTTGGAGCTTTTGCCTCGTTTTTCACTACCATTCAAAAATATCTTGCCAAAGAAGCAGACAGTTACTTTTCCCTACCTGACGACCTGAAATTCGCTAACTCCGGGTATGCTTTTGGATTAACTGCTCTTGATACCTCATTAGAATCTGTAATTATGGACCCTTA
The DNA here is from genome assembly GCA_913055135.1 of uncultured Desulfurobacterium sp. Lineage (GTDB taxonomy): Bacteria > Aquificota > Aquificia > Desulfurobacteriales > Desulfurobacteriaceae > Desulfurobacterium. The sequence continues at coordinate 1,326 of CAJXJV010000258.1, forward strand.
CCTCTATGCAACCGTTTCCAATTTTATATCAAAATGCACTCTTATTGAAATCGTTGCAGGAGTTAAGGATTTTAATGATGTTCTCACTTCTAACGATCTTCTTGAATCTTTGTCAACCAATAATACTGCTTATCAAACCAAGATTTACTCTGCTTCAAACCCTTCGGGCGAATGGAAAACCTGTAAAGATGCCTACACTTATATAAAAACTGAAGTGGAAAAGCATGTACAGAATCAGGTTGGACCATTCTTTGCTCGGAAAGTAACAGGAATTAGTGCACTCAATAATGCCACGGCTGCCATAATTCTCCAGAAACTTGGAACTGCTGGACAGTATCTTCTTAACACTTCCTTGACGGGACAGGAAATGCTTGAGCAGGCTGTCCTCACAGATGCCTTTATGAAAGGAGCTGATCTTTTTGCTATTGAACACGGAGATACTGCTGGTTATGCGAGTATAGTCTCGGAGAAGAAGGCTGTAGGTTTGTGGGCATTGGGGGCAGAAACTGCAAAGAAGTTTCTTCCTCTTATCAGAACTACTCTCGAAGCTCTGATTTATGGGTTCTTTCCCTTAATTCTCATCATGTCTCTTTTCCCTGGAAGGACAAAAACTCTTCACGTCTATGTAACTCTACTCCTCTGGCTTACTCTCTGGGCTCCTGGAGAATCGATTCTGAACTACATTGCTACTGTCTGGGCAAAAGATGAACTTGGTCCTCTGATAAACGGAAATTACAACATTATGTATTTAACAGCAATGTCAAGATATACTGCTGATTCGGTAGCAATCGCAGGTTCTATGTTATGGCTTGTTCCGACCTTGACTTTTGCACTGGTGAAAGCCTCTGAAATGGCTTTTGTATCTCTGGCTGGGAGGGTTGGAGGAACTGCTCAGAGTGCTGCTTCCTCTGCAGCGTCAGAAGTTACAAGTGAAGGAGGACTTCAGTCATTAGAGAGGCAGGGTCTTCAGTCGGAGACCAGGACTCTCAAAGAACACCTTTCTTCTTCTGATAGTTTAAGACCTACCGCTGCTCAATGGGAAGAGTATGTCTCTAAAGTCGGAGTAACCAGTGAAGAGGCAGCGAGGGCATGGATGGAAATGAGTGATTTTGGAGGAAGCACAACTACTATGCATTCCTCAATAAATAGAGCGGGGGAATCAAGAGCTCTTGGAGCTGTAGGGGATGTAGGAACAAGAGAGGCTGTTGGAACTATAAAAGGGCAGAGAGATATATCCACACAAATGGCTTATAAGT
>CAJXJV010000259.1 GCA_913055135.1 uncultured Desulfurobacterium sp.
GGGAAGTTGTAAAGTTTGAGCTTCCTGAGGAGTACAAAATTCCTCACATGGGATGGAATCAAATTTACAAGAAAAAGAACTCCGCACTTCTTGAAGGAATAAAAGAAGGGGAGTTTTTTTACTTCGTTCACTCCTACTATGTGAAGCCGGAAAGCGAAAAAGTGAAGCTGACAGAGACCGATTACGGAATCTGTTTTACCTCTTCAATTGAGAAGGAGAACATTTTTGCTACCCAGTTTCATCCGGAAAAGAGTCAGAAGGCAGGTTTGAAGGTCCTGGAGAACTTTTATAGATTGACTTAAGAGGAAAGCCATGCGTAAGTTGTGGATGATATTAATCTGCTTTTCGTTGATTGGTTTTTCAAACTCTTTCTCAATGACTCCGGCAGAGGAGAAGTTACTGTTTCAGACCTTGGGTGAGATAAAAGGTGAATTGAAACAGTTAAACAGAAGAATTGACGAGACCAACAGACGTATGGATGATAGATTTAATGCTATGCAGAAATATGTGGACAGACGGTTTGCGGATATGGACAAGCGATTTGAAGATATAAACAAACGGTTCGAAGATATGAACAGACGATTTGAGGATATGAATAAAAGATTTGAAGATATAAACAAACGGTTCGAAGATATAAACAAACGATTCGAAGATATAAATAAACGATTCGAAGATATAAACAAACGGCTCGACAGTATGTTGAAATTAATGGGATGGATAATTGCTGGACTTTTTGGGCTTGTTGCAGCTTTTGGAGCTCTCTTAGTCTGGGACAGGAAGTCAACAATTAAGGCTGCCACTCAGGAAATTGAGGAGTCCCTTGACAGAAAGTTTGAAATTTCAAAGTTTAAAGAACTCCTTAAAGCATTAAGGGAGCTTGCAAAAACAGACAAAAGACTGGAAGAAATACTCAAGCAGTTTAATCTCTTGTAAAAAAAGAGTCTATTTAGACAGGGAGGTCATGTAATGAAGAGGAAAAGTAGAAGAGGTTTTACATTGATTGAATTGATGGTTGTCATCGTCATACTTGGTCTTCTTGCAGCGCTTGTTGCTCCCAAGTTTTTGAAAAGGGGAGAAGAGGCAAAGGTCACAACAACAGAAGTTCAGATGAAGAATATCGAACAGGCTTTAAAGCTCTATAAACTTCACAACTCTTTCTATCCAACTACAGAACAAGGTCTAAAGGCGCTTGTAGAGAAACCCGAGGAAGATCCTGTTCCTAAGAACTGGAAAGGACCTTATATAGAGAAAATTCCTAAGGATGCCTGGGGAAATGACTTTATTTATATTTCTGACGGTAAACAGTTTAATCTTATATCTCCCGGTCCTGACGGTGAAGAAGGAACAGAAGACGACCTGAAGGTTAACGGCTGATGGTTGTTTATGGGATTAATCCTGTAGCTGAAGCTTTAAGGGCTGATTATCCTGTTCTGAAGATATACGTTGAGGAAAACTTCAGAGACAGAGAGAGGATTCTTCCTGTTGCAAGAAGAAAGGGAATCAAAGTAGTAAAAGTTGGAAAGAAAAAGCTTTCAGAAATTGCAAAAACAGAAAAACATCAGGGTATAGTTGCGGTTATTTCACCTGTTGAACCTGAGGAGTTTGAAGAGCTGGTTCAGAGAACTATCGAAACCAATGGCTGTCTCCTTTTCCTTGACAGAATAGAAGATCCTCACAACCTCGGCGCGATTTTCAGGTCGGCAGATGCGTTTGGAGTTGTTGGAATTGTTCTTCCAAAGGATAGAAGTGTCACAGTAAATGACACAGTTGTTAAAGCCTCTACAGGGGCTGTTTTCTACGTTCCTTTTGCAATTGTTCCAAGCTTTTCGACAGCTCTCAGGAAGTTTAAGGAAGCAGGAGGCTGGCTTGTTGGACTTGAATCTGGAGGAAAGGATATAAGTAGCTATTCTCTTCCATTTCCCTTAGGACTTGTTGCCGGTTCAGAAGGAAAAGGATTATCCAGAACCACAATCAAGCAGCTTGATGATATCGTTACGATTCCAATGAGAGGACACGTTAACTCTTTGAACGTTTCAAACGCAGTTGCAATCGGACTATATTTAGTATCTCAACAACAGAGCAAATAGGGAGGAAGAATGGAGAACCTTAAAGGTAAGCTTGTTTTCATTCAAACAGCAGGAGGAGAAAGCATAATACCCTCTTCAGGGATTATAGGAGTTCTTGAAGAGATTGGTGAAGAGTATCTAAGGGTTAAAGATGCAGGAATTTTCGCACTTGTTCCTACAACGAAAGGAGCTCAAGCGACTATCATGCCACTTGATCCGACTGCAAACGAGCCTGTGGAAGCTTTTATAATGAAAGCTCAAGTAGTAGCAGTTGTTCCTGTGGGAGACAAGTCAAGGCTTAAAGAGTTTCATCAGCAGTTTAAAGCTGCTGCAGCAGGAATAGAACTCCCAAGCACTGGTTTTGACCTATCAAAGATTAAGGAATTTCCAAAGGGTGGCAAAGGAGGTTCACAACAGTTGCTGAATGGCGGAATTTGATATTGAATAAGCAATCTAAGCTGAAGCTCCAGAAGCGAACTGGCTGCCCAACAGCAGACCTCTGGGGACAAGTCT
>CAJXJV010000260.1 GCA_913055135.1 uncultured Desulfurobacterium sp.
ATTTGTCTTCTAAATTTATCTCTATTAAAAAAAGCCATTAAAATAAAACCTCTCTACTTATTAAATCTCCCAAATTCTCTCTCTGTCTTATAACTTTTGCTTTTCCATCTTTAACAATAACTTCGGCAGGTTTCGGTCTTGAATTGTAGTTTGAAGCCATTGTGAATCCATAAGCTCCAGCACTGAGAATGGCAATTATTTCTTCCTCTCTTAGAAGCGGAAGTTCTCTATCCTCTGCCAACACATCCCCCGTTTCGCAAATGGGACCAACAACGTCAGCTTTTCTCAGCTCCCCTTCTTTCTTAATAGCTGGAACTATGTGGTGATAAGCCTTGTAAAGAGAAGGTCTTGCAAGGTCGTTCATTCCTGCGTCAACTATGTAGAAGAGCTTTTCTTCTCTCTCCTTTTTGTAAATAACCTTTGTAAGAAGGACACCTGCGTTTCCTGCAATTCGCCTTCCAGGTTCCAGAACAAGCGTGCAACCAAGCTTTTTTACAAGTGGAATAAGCTGGTCTGCAAGAGCCTTTGTCGGTACCGGGGGTTCAGAAGGATTGTAGTTTATTCCAAGTCCCCCACCCGCATCGAAATACTTGATTTCTATTCCTATGGAGTGGAGTTCTCTAACTATCTCAGCCACTTTCCTTGTAGCCTCTCCAAATGCTGAAACGTCTGTAATCTGAGAACCGATGTGAAAGTGAATTCCAATTGGCTCAACATTTCTCAATTCCTTAGCTTTTCTGTAGAGCTCCACAGCCTCATCAAAAGTAACACCAAACTTGCTTGTTTTAAGCCCCGTGGAAATATAAGGATGGGTTTTAGCATCAACCTCAGGATTAACTCTGAAAGCAATAGGAGCAACTTTCCCAAGCCTTTCAGCCACCCTATTTATCGTATAAAGTTCGCTTTCCGATTCAACGTTAAACATTAGAATCCCTTTCTCAAGGCCGTACTCTATCTCGTCTGGCCTTTTTCCCACACCTGCAAAGACAATCTTCTTCGGATCAATACCAGCGTTCAAAGCTCTAAATATTTCCCCTTTTGAAACGGTATCTGCACCTGCTCCAAGGTTCCCTAAGACCTTTAAAATGGAAAGGTTTGAGTTTGATTTAACAGCAAAGCAGGTTATATGCTCAACTGAGGAAAAAGCAGAGTCAAACTCTCTGAACCAATACTCCAATGCAGACTGGCTATAGACGTAAAGTGGCGTTCCAAACTCCTTTGCAAGTTTCTCTGCATCAACACCATCTATCTTTAACTTTCCATTTTCATAGTAAATGAAAGGAAATAGTTCCTCTTTCATTTCCTTACCTCTTTAGAGTTTGGCGCAATTATAACTCTTTTATCAACAAGCCTGTTCCCATAGAGACATTTCTTCGTATAAGGGAAAACATAGCTGGAGCAAATAAGGCAGTTCCTGTAAGACTGACCTTCCGTTGATATAAACCAGAATGAGTTCAATTTGGAGCCATCTACAGTGAAAGTTTTATTGGTTACCGTAACAGGGAACAGAAACGCGTAAATCAAAAGGAAGGCTGGAGGCAGGAAAGAGAGCAACTTCTTTCTGGAGAGCAAAAAGAGAAGCATCACTATCAGCACCATTCCAGAAATCCAGATGGGCATCTTTGAGTAGAAGATAAAATTCCTCGTAAAGAATAAGAGTTCCTGACTGAGTTGAATAAAAATACTCCCTAAAACCTCTACCATTCTATTAAGAAAGTCAACTTTGAAGAAAGTAACCTCCGCAAGAAAAGTTACCATAAGAAAAGGGACAAAGACAAATCCCGCAATCTGAGAGTTTACGGCCGACATCAGATTAAAAGTTCCAAAGCCCGATAGAACAACTGGAACTGTAAAAAGTGACGGTGCAATGGGAAAAAGCAGAATTTTTAGAGCTTTACTTCTAACGGAATCGATGACAACCAGTATCCCTCCAACGGCAAGAAACGACAGAACGGCACCAATGGATATGTTCCCCGTTACTGCTGTAATAAAGAAAACAACTCCAAGCAGATAAAAAGGAGAAATTTTTCTGAAACTCTCCACACCAAGAGAAACGAAAAGCGTAAAGAGATAAGCTCTAACAGCTGAATGTGGCAGTCCTGTAAGGGGCATCAAGGGAAGAACAACTAAGGAGGCTTTTGTTAAAGGCTTTTTAAAAGTAAGTAACTTAAACATAAAAGCAATAACACCTATAACAATACCCACATGAAGTCCAGAAATAGCCAGGAACGGATAAAGCCCTGACAAAAGAAAATAACTTTTAACAGCATCTGGGATCTCTTTTCTTATTCCAAGAGTAACTCCTCCTGCCACAGATGAAACAGGGTAAGAGATACTTTCTTCAAGCTCTCTGTATATTCTCAGTCTGAGATTCGGAAATAGATAGAGAAAAGGATTTCCTTTCTTAATGATTCTCCCCGATTCATCAACTACATCACCAATTTTTACATCGCTTTCAACAGGAGTTCTCGATCCATTTAAAAGTATTGCAATCTTTGCATCGTCCCACTTTTCAGTTACCCAGACAACTTTCTGGGGATCATTTAGAGGAGAGAAAAACTTGAAAAGAACAAAAA
>CAJXJV010000261.1 GCA_913055135.1 uncultured Desulfurobacterium sp.
GTGATAGTGTTACATTCTCTATGAGTGTGGGGTGGGGACTACCAGCGAGAAGGGACTCATGTCCCAAAGACTTGTTTTGACTTTAGAAGTCAATAGAAAGTATCCTGCGAATCTCTCTGTATTTACAGAGGGATAGCGGGTAGTAGTTAGCTTTTAAGCAGGGTCGATGTCCCTGTGTTACCAGATATGTGGTTTTTTAACCACATTTTAATATGTCTGGTAACCAGTGGATATACCTGGAGAAATAGGATGCTTACTAAAGTTCAGAAATGGGGAAACAGCCTTGCTGTAAGAATTCCCTCAGCATTTGCTAAGGAAATTGGTCTTTGCCCTGACACAGAAGTAGAATTAAGACTTGAAGATAAGAAGCTGGTAATCATTCCCAGCAAGAGAAAACAATTGGAAGAATTGATAAAACAGATAACTCCTGAAAACGTACATGGTGAAGTTGACTGAGTATCCTTTTGAGGTTCTTCTCCCATCTGACTTTCCGATAAAAGGAGTAATCCTTGCAGATCAGGTTCGGAGCCTGGATTGGAACGTTAGAAAAGCTTCATTCATAGTAAGAGTTCCTGAAAGTATATTGAAAGAGGTTCTGGAAAAGCTTCAACTAATTTTGTAAGACATGGAGTATTTAAAGTGAACTTAATATCTTGATTGAGGTTGAAGAAGTATGTGTGAGTCTAAAATGAGATTTGCAATATTCGGAACCGGCGGAGTTGGAGGATTTTACGGCGGAATGGTTGCCCGCTGTGGTCATGAGGTCGTTTTCATTGCAAGAGGTGAAAAGTTAAAGGCAATGAAAGAAAAGGGATTACTTGTTGAGAGCTTTAAGCACGGTGAGTGGACAGTTAAGGAGGATGGAAAAAGAATTATCTTCACAGACAAACCAGAAGAGGCTGGAAAAGTTGATGTTGTCTTTGTCTGCGTGAAGTCCTACGACACTGAAAATGTTGCTCCAAAATTACTCCCAATGTTAAAGGAAGATACTGTTGTTGTTTCCATCCAAAACGGAATTGAAAATGAAGAGATACTCGCAAAATACGTTGGCGAAAATAGAGTTTTAGGAGCTACAGCGTTTGTAGGAGCTTACGTTAAAGAGCCTGGTGTTGTTGTCCATGAAGCAGCAGGTCTTTTAGAAATCGGGGAAATGAGTGGACAACAGTCCGAAAGGGTTGAAAAGCTTGTTGAAGAGCTTAAAAAATGTGGAATTGAAGCAAGGGCTTCAAAAGATATCAGATACACCCTGTGGAAAAAGCTGGTCTGGAACGTTGCGTTTAATCCCTACTCAGTCATAACGGGAGCAACAGTTGGAGAAATGCTCTCCATGCCGGAAAGTTACGAAATACTGAAGAACTTGATGAAAGAGTGCTACAGAGTTGCTGAAGCTCACGGCGTTAAGTTAAAACCTAAGATCATGGAAAACTACTTAAAATCCTCTCCAGACTTGATGGACTACAAAACTTCAATGCTTTTAGATTTTGAGAGAGGTAAACCGATAGAGCTGGAAGGAATAACAGGAGCCTTAATCAGAAAGGCTGAAGAGAAAGGAATTGAGATTCCTTACAACAGATGTGTTTACGGTACCGTCAAGATCCTCTTAAAGAAGAGAGAAAGTTGTTCTCCTTGAAATTGATGGGAAAGAAGTAAACAGGTGGGCTGGAGTCTTTTCAGTTTCTGAAATTGAGAGTTTCCTGAGGAGGATTTTGTGAAAAAGGCAACTTTTGCAGGTGGTTGCAAAAGCTTTAAAGCTTATGCAGTTCAGTTTGAAACAGTCGCAGGCGAGTTTGAGAGGAACTACAGCCGATTTTTAACGTTTCTAAACATCTGCGAAAAAGGTTCTCTGGTTGTTATTCCTGAGGTTTTCCTTACAGGTTTTTACTATGAAGATATCGAATCTGCCGCAAGGTTCTCTGAAAGGGTTGTTGGTGAGCTCTTAGAATTCTCAAAAGGACTTGAGCTTACCCTCGTTTACACGGTAGTTGAGAAAATTAACAATAAGTTCTTTAACTCCATTCAAGTTATCGATAAAGGGAAACTTCTCCTTTCTCGTCCCAAGATAAAGCTTTTTGCTCCAATGGATGAAGATAAATATTTTGTTGCTGGCAGTGAAAAGGATTTGAGGCTGGTAGAAACTTCTCTTGGTGTGATAGCACCTTTAATCTGCTTTGAGCTAAGGTTCTCTGAAATCTTTTTAGAACTTTTGAAAAAAGGAGCTGAAATCTTCACGGTTTCTGCCCAGTGGGGAAAAGCAAGGAAAGAACACTGGAAAGTTTTAACTTCTGCAAGAGCCATTGAAACACAGCGCTTTTTAGTTGCATCAAACGGTATTGGTGAAATGGCAGGAAACTCGATAATTGTTGATCCGTGGGGAAGAGTCCTATCTTCTGCTGGAGAGAGTGAAGGGATAATTTCGGGGAGAATAGATTTATCTGTAATAAAGCAGGTTGAGAGAAAGCTTCCAATGGGGAGGTTCTTAACAGTTGCTGATTAGTGGACATTAAAAGCATTTTTAGTTTCATGCAATGTGTTATAATTAATCTGACCTAAAGCTCCAGAAGC
>CAJXJV010000262.1 GCA_913055135.1 uncultured Desulfurobacterium sp.
CACCCATAATTATGTCTATTCCGCCACAACCTGCTTTAAGCTGTGGAGGAGTAAAGGAGAAAGGTTGAATGTTCTCATTGGGGAACTTTATAGAAGCAGAACCACCTATGAAATAACCTCTTTCCTGTCCTTTATAAGCCTGTGGTCTTAAAGTAGAAAGACTTTTCATTGTATCTTCCATGAAATCGAGCATATCTCCAGCTAATGCTGAATTAACACAAAAAAGAATCACACTCAGGAAAGCTGCAATTTCCTTTTTCCACTTCACTTTTCACCTCTCAGAACAAGGTCTTTCTCTTTTTGAAGCTCACTATCATCAAAGAGACTGTTAATTTCCCACTTCCCTGTTTTGAAATAACGAAGATAGAGATAAATCCTCTTAAAAAGCCTCTCTTCTGTAACGAGTCCCGAAGCTATCTTGGCAAATCTTGGCTGGTTGTTCTTATCCCTGTAAACGAGAACAATAGTTGGAGTGGTCTCGACTTTAAATCTCTCAAACATTACAGGATTAATGGAACAGTTGGGATAAGAAGGAACACATACATTGTTAGTAACTGTTTTGACAGCTATACCGTAATCAGCTGACAGAAATTTCAGAATTTTTGACTGCTCTTCGCAAAAAGGACATCCAGCTGATGCAAAAAAGAAAAGTCCAATGTCATCTGCATTGAGTTTTATGTATCTTTTCATTCGTTCTTCTCTTTCAAGAGAAGCCTTTCTCCAGCTCCAGGATGTAGTTCCTGAAACACGATTCATGTCATATTCAGGATGCTGAAGGATATAGTTCTGATAGGCATAGGCAAAATTGAGGGATTTCTGCCTCATAAAATCTGTCAGATAGACAACAGCTCCTATGTTTTGTTCAGTTGGATTCATTACAGCAATGCTTTTAACTTTTTCGTAGAGCTTTCTGAAATCTTCTGCGGTTAGGTTATTGAGATATTCAGGCTTCAAAACTTTAGGATTAACTACAAGTTTCTTTTCAGGTTTCTTCTTTTTCTTTTCCTCTTTCTTGGGATCCTCAAACCAGAACCAGCCTCTTTTTGCATCGTCATAGTAGGTTTTAATTTTTTCAGCATAGGCAGTTGAACTTATCAGTATCAGCAAAACAGCGATTATTTTCCATTTTAAGCAATTTCTTCCCCTTTTAAGTATGTAACCCTTCTTTTCTCTTTGAACTCTTCTCAAAAGCCGAATCCTTGCACGAGGAAGCATATTTTTACCTCACTCAGTTCACAGGATTTATTTCGTCAAAAGAGGATGAAACCACATCTGCAACAGCTTGCTCTTCCAGATAGGAATCGTTAGCAGGTTCCTCAAATGGATTAATAACTGACTGTTCTATTTCCTGCTCAACCTGTTTGAGTTTTCTTTCTCTTTCTTCTGGTGAATCGTTTATCGTTACAGCTCCTTCCACTTCTCCAAACTCTTCTGTAAATCTCCTGAGAAGCCTTAAACCTTCTTCACTATCCCACTCATCTCCACGCTTTTTAACAGGGATATAGTCTTCAAGCCTTCCTTTCATGTTTCTTGCAAAGAAAAAGGCTTTTCCTTTTACTCCCCATAAAGGAGTCCCTCTAACAGCAAGAAGCCCCTCTCCCACTTTCATTGCTTTGATTTCTTCTGGTCTTACAACATAGTCATACTTTTCAGTTGTCAGTTCTGTCCAATGTGGAAAAAGCCAGCTAACAGGCGAAAAGACCGGGTTTTCTCCAGACAGCCCTTTTGTTTTGAATTTTTTTAGCTCCTGCCCCAAGAATTCGGAATAGTATCTGGCTGTTTTATCATCGCCAGCTCCAAGAAGAAGTTTTACACGGCAGTTATTGAAAATGTTGTCAAACATTCCTTTTTGGATTCTTTCAAACTGGTCTATGGATTGATGAGCAACCACAACTCCTATTCCTGCCCCACGAGCCATTTCAAATACCTGCTGAAATTCTGGAGGAAGAACCTGAGGAGCTTCATCTATAACAACTATGTCAGGCATGTTTTTGACTATGTTGTTGGCATACTTATAGGCAGCATAAGCCTGTAGATCCATGAGAACCATTTTTCCAACGTCAAGGGACTCTCCAGAAGGGAAGTTCAAAGCCCTTAAAGAGAAGTAGATAACCTTTCCTTCCTGAAATGCATCTGAGATAACGATGTCTGGAGTGTAGCTATTAAGGAGATTAGGATCTGAAAATCCAAAAGCATAAAGAGATAAATGTTGCTGGAGTCCTCTCAAATAGTTCTTATATTGAGGATTGCTTGCAACGTCCTGGATAATGCTCTTAAGCCACAACCTTGAAAGTTCATCTTTGTCTTTGCCTGAAAGTTCCTGTGAATAGGTTTCAAGAAGGTAGTCTATTGAACCAGAAATATATCTACCTTTATCGTCTCTTCTACCAATGAGGTAGGCAAGGATAGCGTAAAGGTCAATGAAATTTGCCATTTTTCCTGTCTTTGGAAGGATTGAAAGAAGTCTTGCCATAGCTCTGGTAAATTCGCTCTGAACTTTTTCGTAGAAGGTTGCAGAACCGCCAGCTTTCGGCATGGTTGCTATGATTAAAGAAGCCA
>CAJXJV010000263.1 GCA_913055135.1 uncultured Desulfurobacterium sp.
TTGCTTGGATGGTTGTTCAAGTACGAAACAACGCAGATTATGAATAACGAACTCTTAATCTTTATAACTCCTGAGGTTAGAGACTAAGGAGATATTGGTAATGCAAAGTTCTTTTAGTGGCTATCTGGTGGTCGATAAGCCTTCCAATATGTCCTCTCATGATGTTGTGTTAAATATAAGGAAAATTGTTGGAAAAAGAGTAAAAGTAGGTCATACCGGAACTCTTGATCCTCTCGCAACGGGGGTTTTAATTCTTGCTGTTGGCAAAGCGACAAGGCTTTCTGAATACCTTTTAAAGCAGGATAAGTGTTATATCGTTAAAGGAAGATTTGGTCTTTCGAGTGATACTTACGATTTAGATGGAAAAATAGAAGAAGTTTCATGCCCGGAAATAAATAAGGATGTTTTGTTGAAAGTCCTTGAAAGATTTAGGGGAGAAATAGAACAAATTCCTCCTCCCTTTTCTGCCATAAGGATAAAAGGGAAAAGAGCCTACGAACTGGCAAGGAAGGGAGAAAAAGTAGAGTTGAAACCCAGGAGAGTTAGGATTTATTCTTTAAAGCTTCTGAATTTTAGTTACCCGGACTTTGAGCTGGAAGTATGTTGCTCATCTGGAACTTATGTAAGAACACTCGTCCACGATATAGGAAAAGCCCTCGGCTGTGATGCTGTTGTTGTTGAATTGAGAAGGACGAAAGTCGGAAAGATTACTATTGATGAAGCTGTTCCTCTTTCAGAGTTGAACAAAGATGACATAAAAAGCCTTTTGATTCCAGTTGATGAGCTTTTAGATATGCCAGAAATCAAACTTTCACCGGAATCTAAAAAGAGATTTAAAAATGGGGCAAGAATAAGAGTAGAGGCTCCAGATGGCCTCTACAAAGTCTATTCTGATGGAGAGTTCTTAGGAGTAGGTATTGTTAAATCTAATCTTTTGAAACCCGAAAAGGTTTTATCTTAGTAACATTCAGGATTGGTTTCAGGCTATCTATGATTTTCTGATAATCCTCTTTCCCACTTTCGACCCTATCCATTATAGCTTCAAGCTCCCTTGTGAACTCTTCAGAAGTGTACTGGGGAAAGTTTGTGGAAAGATAGTTATAGATTTCCACTCCAAGCTTTGTTGGGTATAGGAATCTTCCTTTTTCTGCAACGTATCTTCTATCGAGAAGAGTCTGAACTATTTTTGCATAGGTTGAAGGTCTTCCAATTCCTCTTTTTCTCATTTCTTCGACAAGCTCTCCCTGAGTATATGGAAAGACTTTTGGAACTTTTCTCTTTGTGTAAGATGTAACATTGAAGTAGTAGGTTTCACCCTCTTTTAATTCAACAGGAAGGGGTTCTAATTTAAGAGGTTGAATCAAATTCCATCCGTTCTTGACTATTCTGGTTATTCTCTCTTCTTCTACCTCTTTTCCTTCAGGAAGGAGCTTCACAAGAAGCTCAAATTTCTCGACCTCAACAGGTATCATCTGGGACGCTATGAATCTCCTGAATATCAGATCATAGACCCTGAAGTGGTTATTTGTCATTTTTGAAGTCGAACCTGAGACCATTACAAGAGTTCGTAAATCCTCAGTATCTAAGGGTCTTGTGGGTCTTATACATTCGTGGGCTCCGCCCTCTTCCCATAGTCTTAGCTTAACAAACTCTGCGCCAAACTTCTCGGATATGTACTCCTTAGCAACCCCCATACCGGCAGTGGAAACCCTTGTTGAATCTGTTCTGTGGTAGGTTATGAAGCCGTTTTCGAAAAGATCCTGTGCAATGTTCATTGTCTCGTCTGCTGAAAGTCCCAGTGTGTTGGAAGCTTCCCTCAGAAGTTCTCCAGTGTTGAAAGGTGGAAGAGGTTTTTTTTCAACGATGGATTTTCCTTTAACTTTGATTTTTACTTTGTCTGCAACTACTCCTTTGAACTCTTTTAAATCCTCAAATTCGAATTTGAATTTACCAGCTTCGGTTTCAACTGTAATTACTCCCTTTCTTTTTTTGCTTTCCTCGTACCTCTCTATAACCCAGCCGAGAACTGGCGTTTGAACCCTTCCAGCTGAGAGCCAGTGTTTTTTAAACACCCTCCACAGATGCTGGCTAAGTGCGAATCCCACCCATCTATCGGCAACTCTTCTTACTATCTGGGCTTTTACAAGATTCTCATCTATCTCTCTTGGATTTTCAAGAGCTTCCATAAATGCCCACTTTGTAACTTCGTGAAACTCCATTCGTTTCATTTTTCTCTGGTAAGGCTTTACCACTGTTCCTACGTCCCAGCCTATCTTTTCTCCTTCTGTATCCGGGTCGCTGGCTATATAGACTTCGTCTATCTCAAGTCCAAGTTCTCTTAAGGCTTTAACTATTGTTATCTTGTCAACGTCAGGTTTCCCCTCACACTTTGAACAGAAGGGCTCTGTTGTCTGTTCATTACACTTTGTACAGTACTTTATAGTGTCGTAAACAGGAATGTAACGGTAGTCTTCTTCTTTAACTCCCCAGATTCCATCTCTAACTGTAAGGTCAAAGACGTGACCCTTTGAGGCTGTTAAGAGGAGCAGT
>CAJXJV010000264.1 GCA_913055135.1 uncultured Desulfurobacterium sp.
CTTTAGAGGTTACGAAGTTCTCCCAGAGTTTTGCTTCTTCAGGATGAGGAGCATTTTTAAGAACCGTTATTCCATAAACAATAGGTTTTCCCGGTATAATTTTACCATTAGCAAGCTTTATTTTGCACATCCTGTAAAAATTGCGATATTTCACAGTGCTGAGATTAAATTTTTCTGGAAGTTTTATAAAAAGGAGATTATGCTGAAGTGCGACACTTTTGTATTCAAAGGCATAATCTATAGCTCCTGTTTCAAGAAGTCCGAGAAGCTCAACAGACTTTGGACGAATAGCAAGCTTCTCAGTATTAAACTTCAAATCTTTGGGAACATAAAAAATTATCCCATTTTCCTTTTTTTTCCACTTAAGATTTGTATTTTTACCAAGAAGATTTTTTAAAATAAGAGGATTTTTGTAATAAAGAGAGGCAAGCCCAATACTCAGCACACTTCTATATCCACAAGGATCTTCATTAGGATTGGAGAACCCAAACTTTACTCCAGGCCTTGCAAGAATTTCAAACCAGTTGTTTGAATTTATTTCATTGGCATATTTAGACTTTTCAGTAAAACAGAGCACAAGCTCATTTTTGGCAAAAAGCTTTACATGGTCAGCATACTTTGGAAACATCATTTTAGGAATAAGGGTATAGTCTGCTACAGCCACTACATCGCAGGGCTTGTGTAGGTCAGTGACTTTTCTTACAGCCCTTACACTTCCACTTGACTCCCTTCTCACATCAATGTAGGGATACTTTTTCTCAAAAGCTTTTTTTACCTTCTCAAAAAGTTCCATTTCGGTAGTTTGGGCGTATTTTCCGTAATCAACAACAAAGATTGCAACATCTGTATCTTCTATTATCTCGTCTAATGGTTCTGCGTGCTCAGATTTGAAAAGATCTGGTCCCGGAGTGTCATAAATTTTGAAGTTTAATCCAGCTTTCTTGGGATACTTTATTACCATCTTTGGTAAAGCCTTCCCTTCAACATTGACTTTGTTAAATTCTTTATATATAAATTTCTTTACTTCTTCTGCCTCTTTAAAAGTTTTTTCCTTTCCTTCGTAGACAAGTCTTATATCCTCTCCTTCATGAGGTTCGTAAGCAACAATGTTAGGAGTTGCAAGCTCTACGCTTGTTGGAGCATACTCCTCACCAAGTAGAGCATTTACCACCATACTTTTACCGCTCTTTTTCGTGGCAAAGACGGCTACTTTTATAGTAGTGTCATCGGTTTCTTTAAGTTTTTCTTCTATTCTTTCCGTTATCCCCTGGAAATTCTGAATACTACTTAACAAGTCCTCTTTTGCCGATTCACTAAGATCTTCTGATGATTCAATTTCTTTCTTCTTATCTTCTAAAACTTCTTGAATCTCAGAAATTCCTTTTCGAAGCTCTCCTTTTATTCTAAAAAAGTTTTCAACAATTTTTCTCTTTACAATTTCGTCTTCAGAAAATACATCTGGAAACATTCCTAAGTTTATAAACTGTTGAACAGTTTCCAAAACTTCTGATAAGTCGTTTGATTTTATTATCACCATATCTTGACTTGTTAGCTTTTCTTTCTTTTCAAGAATTTCCGAAAGTTTTTCTACGATATAAGTTTGTCTATCTTTCGTTTTTAATACAGCCTTTTTTTTAAATCTAACTTCTTTGCAAATCTTTACGTTTGTTAGTACATTTGGAGAAAGTCCTTGTCTTCTTGCTTCTTCAGCAGCTCTATTTAAAACCTCGTTAATTTTTTCCTCTCCAGTCCAAACTATCAGATGTCCTGCTTGGGCAGCATCAACAACATCACTGTAATTATCAACTTTCACTACTGCCATCTTTTCCTCCCCTTACTTAAAGTGCCATTTTGAAGTTTTCTATCTTCTCAAGAAGTTCTTGAAGAAGTGCGTTAAGCGTATGTTTCTTAGAAATTTCTGCGTAAGTCTCCCTTTTCAGTAGAGGAAGACTTTCTATAAGGAAATCATCAAACTTTTCGGAGTTGATTAGTTCTTTAAGCTGGTTGACATACCTTGTAGTTGAGATTACAAAAGACTTCTCAGGATAGACTGCATTTATGATTATGCTTTCCAAAACCTGTTTTAAAATGGAAAGATCTTGGTTTATTTCCTCTAAAACTTCCTCGTAATTTTGTGGAGGAATAAGCTCCCTTCTTAGGTCATAGACTGAAAGCTGGGAATATTCAGCTAAGTTTTCCAACACTTTTAAGACTCCTTGAAAGTTTTCCACAAACTTAAAACTTGCTCTTCTTAAAAGAGGAATCGGAATTCTTCTGGAAGTTATGAAAGAAGCTATCTTCTTTAACTCTTCTTCATTTAAAAACTTTGGAAGGACTCCTTTTATATTTTTTAAGATCCTTTCTTCGTCAGAAAAATCTTCTTGAAGGAGAAGTTGATAAGTAAGAGGACTTTTTGATGGTGGAAGCAAGGGATCAAAGTCGCTTGAGTAAACCGAAACACTAATTATTTCCCTTTCAACATTTCTAAACTTGTTCTCTCTATCTTGGGAAGTGAGAGGTATCATTAAAAG
>CAJXJV010000265.1 GCA_913055135.1 uncultured Desulfurobacterium sp.
TCCCATCAACCGTCATTTTTACCTCTTCTTGACTCTCTTAAGGTATATCCACTGGTTACCATATCGATCTCCATTCCTTCCTTTTTAAACAGCTCAAAAAGATTTAGCTTAATTCCGTTTAGAACATCCAGATCATAATCCCAGTTGACAATTAACCAGGGATTCCCTCTTTCTGCAAACCATATCTTACGATCTTTTGCAAAAATCCATATTACTTTTTTTACACCGGAATCAAGCAAATCCTGAGTTTTTCTGTGAAAGTAATCCTGAGGATTCTCAAATCTCCTCAAATCGGCTTTTGTGTCTATTTCAATGACAATTTCTGGTGCTGTTCTAACATACTTATCCGTTAATTTCGAAAAGCTCTCCCGTCTAAAAACAGCTATATCAAGGTTGTACCAGCTCCTTGGAGCAAACTTATAACCCAACTCTCCACCAAGCACAATGTACTTATTTCTATCAAGATTTTCTTTCAGATATGAAGCAATCAGAATAAGAAGATACGCCTGCAAACCGCTACTCCCCATTACCTCCTCCAGTTCCTTTTCCCCCGATAAAACCTTATCATAATCCCTGTAATAAACGGGAGAACCAAACCTCATTTCGTATATAAGCTCTTTTGGAATCCCTTTTTTCCTGGATTTCACAGCTTTAACTGTCATTTTTTCTCTCCATAGACACCTTCAAAATTCAGAATATCCATATATTCCCATTCCCTATATGCCATTCCATAAATCCTTTCCCTGGTTAATTTATCCAGAACCTCTCTTCCTATTTTAAGAGAAGCAAGTATTGGAACTATCTCTCTTCCACTATACTCTTCAAAAAGCTCTCTGAATCTTTCCACTTTTCCCTTCATATACTCAGCATGTTCAGCCTTGAGAGTGCTTTTCACCTCTATCAGAAACACTCTATCTTTACATACTGCAACAACATCAAACTCTTCACTGGATTTACCCTTCTTCTTCCTGACATTCATCATCAGGATTTCCGGGTCACACTTAAAGTATTTCTTTATTACAGGTCGTGTAGCAGGGAAGATAATATCTTCTACAATAGTTCCCATCTTATTGGCTAACTCTCCCCACTGCTTGTTTATCCGTCTTACCTCTCTCTTGCTCCATTCGTGATTCTCTTCAATAGTTCTCTTCGCCCACTCTTTGAAATCCTCCATTTCATCTTTGAATTCCTTCATTTCATCCTTGAACTCTTTCATTTCATCTTTAAACTCCTTCATCTCCCTTTTCAGATTCTCTGTATCCTTCTGGATGGCTTCCCTGAACTCCTTCATCTCCTTCTGAAGTCTCTGCATCTCTATTTCTGTTTTCTGCTGAATATAAACGAGTCTCATTACCATCTCTTCAAGTCTGTCAACTCTCTCTTCAAGAACTGCCATATCACATTCCTCCGACTCTTTTCAGAGTTTCAAAAACTATATCTACAACATAATATATATTATCGTCACTCATTGCAGAATATAAAGGCAAACTAATTTCCCTTCCATAAAAATCCTCTGCTACTGGACATTCTCCTTTTCTGTATCCCAGCTTCTGATAGTATGGATGCAGATAAACCGGTATATAATGAACCTGAACTCCCAAGCCTTTTTTCCTCAGAAGTTGAAATATCCCTGCTCGCCTGTCTTTATATGGGTCTTTCAATCTTATAGGATACAGATGATAAGAATGATAGGCATAATCTTTCTCAACCGGAATATCAAAATACGGGTTATTCTCAAAAGCTTTATTGTAAATTTCTACGATTCTCCTTCTTTTCTCAATGAACTTATCAAGCTTTTTAAGCTGAGAAATTCCAAGAGCTGCCTGAACATCGGTCATACGGTAGTTAAACCCTAAGAACTGCATCTCGTAGTACCAATCACCCTCTTTTTCTTTCGTAAACTTTTTATCGTCCTTCGTTATCCCGTGATTTCTAAACATCAAAAGCTTCTCGTATAAATCTTCCCTATTTGTTAAAACAGCTCCTCCTTCTCCGGTTGTTATATGTTTTACGGGATGAAAACTAAAAACGGTCATATCGGAATATTCGCAATTTCCTATTCTGGAATTTTTATACCTCGCGCCAAGTGCATGACAAGCATCCTCTACTATAAAGAGCCCGTATTTATCAGCAACTTCCTTAATTCTTTCCATATCACAGGGATGCCCTGCATAATGAACAGGAACTATAAACTTTGTACGGGGAGTTATATTCTCCTCTACGAGTTCGGCATTGAGATTACCGGTATCTTCTTCTATATCACAAAAAACCGGCTTTGCCCCCAGGAAAAGCCCTGCGTTTGAAGTTGCCGCAAAGGTAAGAGGTGTTGTTATAAACTCATCGCCTGTTGATAGTCCAAGAGAAAAATAGGCTGCGTGAAGAGCAGAAGTCCCTGAGTTAAAAACCACAGCATACTTAGTACCTGCAAACTCTGCAAGTTTCTCCTCAAACTCTTTAACCTTAGGACCCTGAGTAATAAAATCTGACCTTAAAACTTTTACAACTTCTTCTATGTCT
>CAJXJV010000266.1 GCA_913055135.1 uncultured Desulfurobacterium sp.
CTTAACCTTAATAAGCTTCTCCACGAGCCTCTTCGATTTCTCTCTTGATGGACTCGGCAGAAATCTTGAAGAGGAACATCTTGTAAACCCATGCCTGATAAGCGATAACAATTGGTGTAAATATCAGAGCTGCAACAAGCATTACAGTAAGTGTAAGAGTACTTGAGGCACCGTTATAAATAGAGATGGAATGTTCAAGAGCATAGCTTGAAGGAACAGCAAGAGGATAAGCACCAAACATTACGGCAAATCCGGCAAAGAGGAATGTAAGAGTTGAAAATAGGAAAGCCCTTCCGCCGCTCATGCTCTTAACGGCAAGGAGGTATCCAACAGCAGAAAGAGCTGCCAGAACAATGAGAACAAGCTCAATTACAGGAAACCTGAAGAGAGCATGCTCAAGAACACCATTGTTAAGCATGGAAGCTATTTGCTGAAGCATATCCTGAGGAAGGTTCAAATACCTAACGTTTTCAGGATTGGAGATCTTAAAGGAGATTGTGTATGCAACTCCTGTACAAACGACATACATAATAACGAACGGAAGCCAGAGTTTAAGAGCAATATTTCTTGCCCTCTCAGCAATTTCTCCTTCTGTTTTCCAGATGAGCCATGAAATACCATGGAGAATAATAAAGAGAACGGTTGTTACACCAACGAGGAGTCCAAAGAGACCATGGAAAGTAAATGGATTGACGAGGTTAATGAAACTAATGGGGAACTTCTCAGTGTAAACAAATCCAAGAAGATCGTTTCCTTCAATAGCCATATTCTTGATTGGAATTCCGGCAAGGATATTTCCTACTGCAACACCGATAAGAAGAGCAACTATCAAGCTTGACCAGAAAATGCTCTGATCCCAGAATTTCTTCCAGCCTTCACTTTCCTCCTTGCTCCTGAATTCGAACGAAACAGCCCTGTAAATGAGAGCAAGAAGAACCACAAAAAGAGCAATGTAGAGAGAGCTAAAGAGAGCTGCGTAGAGTTCAGGAAATGCTGCAAAAGCCGCACCACCAGCAGTAATAAACCAGACTTCGTTACCGTCCCAGACAGGACCGATAGCGTTGAGCGTAACCCTTCTTTCAATGTCTGTTTTTGCAACGATTGTGTGGAGAATACCCACACCAAGGTCAAAACCGTCAGTAACTATGTATCCTGCAATGAGCACCGTAACAAGGATTGCCCATATTGTAGGCAAATCAAAGTGCATCTCTCACCTCCTCCATTAATAGAGTTCCGCCTCTTTTTCTGGTCCCTTTGTTGCAAACTTCGCAAGGAGATAGAAGTCTGCAATAGCAAGTCCGACAAAGGTAAGAACAAATACAACATAAGTGATTACAACCTCTGCGTTTGTAAGAGGAGATACTGCATGAGCAGTTTTGAGACCTATCTCTGGCATCAGGATTTTTCCGTAATCATCCGTAAGTGGGTAAACAATCCAGGGCTGTCTTCCGACCTCCGCGAATGCCCACCCGAGCCAGCAGGCAATGTAAGGTAACGGAAGAGAATAAAGTGCCAGTTTTAGATAGCCTGTGCTATTTTCTAAGTTTCTAAACTTCATAAGACCTAACAGGAAGAGGATTATGAAGTAGAATCCAAGATAGACCATGATATGAAATGCCCAGAATGCAAAGTTTACAGGTGGGATGTAGTGTCCCGGACCAAACTGAGCTTCAAACTGCTTCTGGAGATCCTTTATACCTTTTATTTCGGCGTTGAAATCGTGAGCTCCAAGGAAGCTGAGAAGCCCTGGAATTGGAAGGGGAATCTCAACAATATTTTTCTGAGCATTTTCATCTGCCCAGACAAACAGGTTGATATTTGCTCCTTTTGTTGTTTCCCATAAAGCTTCACCGGCAGCAAGTTTCGTTGGCTGAGTCCTGGTAACTTCGTGAGCGTGGATATCACCGATAACGATTTCACCTACAGAAGCTATAAAACCAAAAATTAGAGCGATGTAAGCAGACCTTTTGAAAAACTCAACATGCTGCTTTTTGAGAAGGTGATAGGCACTTATAGCAAGAACAAAAGTTGCAGATAGTATCATTCCAGCCGTTGTTGTATGCCAGAACTTAACGTCCGCAACAGGGTTGAACACAACTGCCCACCAGTCTGCCAGCTCTGCCCTTTTACCGGCAAGAGTACTAACAACCTTAGCTCCTGCCGGATGTTGCATCCAGCCGTTGGCAATGAGAATCCAGAGAGCCGAAAGGTTTGAACCAATTGATGATAACCATGCAGCTAAGAGGTGCACAGATTTTGGTACCTTATCCCAGCCGAAGATGAAAACTCCCATGAAGGTTGACTCCATAAAGAATGCAAGGAGACCTTCAATAGCAAGTGGGGCACCGAAAATGTCACCTACGAACCTTGAGTAGACCGACCAGTTCATACCGAATTCGAACTCGTGAACCAGCCCTGTAGCTACTCCCAGCGCAAAGTTGATGGCAAAGAGCTTAGCCCAAAACTTTGCCATGTTCCGGTAGATCTCTTTGCCGGTTGCGTAGTGAAGC
>CAJXJV010000267.1 GCA_913055135.1 uncultured Desulfurobacterium sp.
AAATAAAACTCCATTTTCTTCCTATTATTACCTACCCTGAAACAATAACAGTATGGTTTCTCTCATGTAAGCTGAATAAAGGAGAAAATAAGATCCAAATTCTTACCTTATATCCATCAAAATTCAAAGATGACCTCAAAGAATGCTTTATATATGAAATAGAAAAGCTCAAAAGAACAAAAAAACCGTCCACAAACATAAGCAAAATCCTAATACCGCCAATTTGGCTTAACTTAATAGAATCTTAGTTAAAAACATCCGATAAAAGTCAACTATTTAATCCTTTCATCCTCATCACTTAGCAACTCATCTAAAAGCTTCTTAAGTTTTCTACCCGCTGAAGTTTGATATTCTCCGCTTTTTATCATATCTTCCGCTGTTTCCCTAATCAGAAGAAACTTCCCTTTTAGTTCAGTTACCGAGTAAATACCTTTCTCCTTAACTTTCTCTGTAGAAGTACTATCCAAAAACATACTTCCTTCCCCAAAAAGTAACCATAGAGGATTCACCCTATAGAGTTCTATTAGTTTAGCTAATATCTCAGTCGGAATAACATATCTACCTGTCTCCCAATGTGCTACTGCAGAAGTTGTTCTACCAACAATTTCTGCAAGCTCTTTCTGGGAAAGTTTTAACTTTCTTCTTAAAGCTGACAATCTTCTTCCACA
The DNA here is from genome assembly GCA_913055135.1 of uncultured Desulfurobacterium sp. Taxonomy (GTDB): domain Bacteria; phylum Aquificota; class Aquificia; order Desulfurobacteriales; family Desulfurobacteriaceae; genus Desulfurobacterium. The sequence goes on from CAJXJV010000267.1 coordinate 669, forward strand.
AGCCCTTGGTTCGAATCTTCCCAAGGCTATCTCCTTATATTTAGTCTAACTACTTGACATCTTTATTCAAACTAATAAAATCAGTTTAAAACCTACTTCTATTATTACACACAGGAGGGATAACAAAGTGAATGAAGAAAAGAGAGAAAAGCTCAAGAGAATTTTCTTCGCCTCTCTCCTCATAGAGAACACTACAATGGAAAAATGGTGCAAAGAAAAGGGCATTAAGTATAAAAGCTTACAAAGATGGCTCTACAAAGGATTTCCCAAAGGAAAAAACCGCAAAACTATAAAAGGAAAACAGGCTCTCAAGGAAATCATTGCAACAATAGACAAAGTAGGACTTTCTGACAAGATAGATCCAATGTGGAGGAGTTATTATGACTTCAAAAGTTGATTTAACTCAATTCAAAACCTATAATAATGAACATAGAAAGTTTATTTTTAGTGGTAGTCCTAAATACACTTTTTTCGGGACTATCTCAGGTAGTCAGTTAAGTTTTCTTTCTCAGGGAGTCAGTTTTTCTTTAGGTAAGGTAGTAAGCAGGAGGAGTGGTATGACTGTTTTTGCTGACTCCCTGAGAAAGGGAACTATACAAAGAAAATATGTAATTGGTTATCTGACCTTACTTCACTTTTTGAAAATTTCCCAAAGAAAAGGCATTCACGAAAAAGGAGAAAAAAACAGGATTGCAAAGAAGGGGAGATTTCCAGCATCTTCCATAATTTCAAAAGAAATGAGAAAATTTTTTGGTGGGGCTGGCAACCCCACCTGGCAAGAAGAAAAACATACGTTGGAGGTATCAACCTATGCGTAATGATATTTTATACCCAGACGATCTTAATTTCAAGCGTACAGTTAAACTTGTATCCAGAGCTCCTTCCTTTTTGATGTTTCCAACAGCACTCTTCAAGATAGGACATCAGTTTAAATGGAAAGCAAGATTTATAGTCGGAGTAGGTTATCTATATGCACTTTGTTACAACAATAACATAGCAAAAACAACATTCAGAGAACTCCAAAACGTTATGAGCACAACAAGTGTAAGAAAAATTTACGAACTTCTCGACCAAATAGAAACTCTCGACAGGCTTGTAGTTACTCAATCAGGTGGAGTTTTTCCTGAACACTTTGTAAAAATGAAACCAGGTAAGCATGGGGGAACAGTTATAGAGTTAATACTCCCTCAAGAATTGTCTTATGTCGAACCCAATAATAGGTTTTTCCCCGTTCCCAAACTTGCTTTTCTTCTACCTACCTCAGCTCAAGCAAAGGCAATTTACATCTACATGCACTACCTCAAAAATAGAGGTAGTAACGTAGTAGAAATTGGAATCAGAAAATTAGCAAAAGATCTAAGATTAGGAATAGGAAAAATAAGTAAGTATATTCAAGAGCTAAAAGAAATAGGAATAATCGCTTTTACAACAGGAAGCAACCAATCCAATCAGACAGAGTACTACATCAAGTCATACAAAGAATGGGAAGACGAGGTTCTTTTCAAAATTCGTGAAATTTACGGAAACACTCATCCATTTCTCAAAGAGTGGGAATTCGTAGTAGAAGCGATCAAAGAATCAGAAAAAGAGAATCTTTCTAAAGGAGAGGAATCAAATCTTCCCACAGAGGGACAACAGAATGATAAAAGTTCCCATAGGGAAACAGCAAAAGTTCCCATAGGGAAACAGCAAGGTGATAAAAGTTCCCATAGGGAAACAGCAAAAGTTCCCATAGGGAAACAGCAGAACTCTCAAAGACTATTTTCAAAAGAGAGAAATCAAATCTCTAAAAACACTGACTTTCAA
>CAJXJV010000268.1 GCA_913055135.1 uncultured Desulfurobacterium sp.
ATCTGGTAACACAGGGACATCGACCCTGCTCAAAAGCTAACTACTACCCGCTATCTCTCTGTAAGTACAGAGAGATTCGCAGGATACTTTCTACTGACTTTTAAAGTCAAGATTAAGTCTTTGGGACATAAGTCCCTTCTCGCTGGTAGTCCCCACCCCACACTCACAGAGAATGTAACACTATCATTCCCTATGAGCGGTCGACTACTACCAGCTAATCCCGACCTATTCAGTTGTAAAAGACCAGATTATTATTTATATATGCTACATTCTATCACAATTTCCTATGTTTTCGCGGTTATATCACAGGAGGTGTTATGAGAGATTACCTTTGTGAGGATACCATAGCTGCAATAGGAACACCCATCGGGAAAGGTGCAATAGGAATAGTTAGAATCTCTGGAAAGGATTCACTGAAAATACTTAAAGAGATCTTCAGAACAAAGAAAGGCACTAAAAAAGAGAGTTTTGAAGATAGAAAGATGCACTATGGTTTTGTTGTCGATGGGTCTGGGGAGCCTATAGATGAAGTTTTGGCTGTTTACATGAGAGCTCCAAAGACTTTTACAGGCGAAGACGTTGTAGAAATCCACAGTCACGGAGGAATTGTAGTTGTAAGAAAGATACTGAGAACAGTTCTTTCAAGAGGTGCAAGGCTTGCTGAACCGGGTGAATTTTCAATGAGAGCATTCGTAAATGGCAAGATAGATCTGGTACAGGCTGAAGCTATAAATGAACTCATTAATGCCAAAAGTGAATTTGGAGCGAAACTGGCGCTGAAACAATTAGAAGGAGAGCTCTCAAAAAAGATAAGAGAATTGAGGGATAAACTTCTTGAAGTCAAGGCTTACATAGAAGCTGCTGTTGATTTTCCCGATGAGGAGATAGAGATACTTGAATCGGGACACATCAAGGAAAGGATAATAGAGATAATAAAAGAAATAGATAAACTTATCTCAACTTACAGAGACGGAAAAATTCTAAAAGAGGGCATAAAGGTAGCAATTGTTGGAAGACCTAACGTTGGAAAATCATCCCTGCTCAACGCAATTCTGAGAGAGGAAAGGGCAATTGTTACAGAAATTCCGGGAACAACAAGAGACATTATCGAAGAAACAGTCACTCTTAAAGGTATTCCGTTGAGATTGATAGATACTGCCGGAATAAGAGAAGCTATGGACAAAGTAGAGCAGATAGGCATAGAGAGAAGTATAAAAAGCCTTGAAGAAGCAGATGTAATCCTTTTTGTTGTGGACGGATCTATCGGTTTTACTGAAGAAGATGAGAAGATAGCCGAAATCGTCAGAAAAAAGGAGAATGTAATCCTTGTGATTAACAAAAAAGATCTTGGACTTAAAGTTTCCTGTAAGGAAGTTTCAGATTGGAAAGAATGCGTTGAATTGAGCGCGAAAAATACCGAGGGAATAGATGAGCTTGGAGAAAAGATAATGAAACTTATCCTTTTAGAACCTGAGACCATCTTAAGAGGAGAAGAGCCACTGCTTACAAATGAGAGACACAAGGAGCTCCTTGAATTAACCAGAAGCTCATTAAATAAAGTAATTGAAAGCATTGAGATGGGATTTGAGTCTCCAGAATTCCTCTCAATGGACATAGATGACGCCCTTCATGCACTTGGTAAAATTGTTGGACAGGTTACAACTGAGGATATGCTTGATATAATCTTTATGCAATTCTGTATAGGAAAGTAGAAATTGAAGGATAAAGATCAGAAGCTACAAATTATTTTGATTGAAGATGAGCTGGGAAAGGTCAGGAGGTATAGGGTTTCGAAAAGGAAAATAAAGATTTTGACAATCTGTGCTGTTCTCTTCACAGCAATTCTTATTGTATATGCAGGAGTCCTTACCTACAAATCTTTTAACTATTACAATTACACCAGTAAGGAGATTGCAGAACTCAAAAAAGAACTTCACCAATATAAAAAAGAGAATGCCCAGCTTAAAACAGAAGTTGGTGCTCTAAAAGAGGAAAAAGAAAATACCATACAAAAGTTAGCTAAAAGGATAGAAATCATAGACTCATTGATGAAGAAAGTTGGTGTGAATGTTTCCTCTGTTGACGAAGGAGAAGGTGGTCTTGCAATACCAATAGATGAACTCTTTAACACCAACGACATAGATCTATCCTCTGTAATTCCAGGTCTTGACTACATAATTCACAACCTCAAAACTACACCTTTAGGCTACCCTACAATAGGGAGAATAACATCTGGTTTTGGGCTTCGTAGGAATCCCATTACTGGAAGAATAGAGTTTCACCTCGGAGTGGACATAGCTAACAAATGGGGAACCCCTATAAGAGCTCCAGCAGATGGAAAAGTTATAAAGGCTGGCTGGTGTGGATTAATGGGAAATTGTATAGTTATCAAGCACAACAACGACTTCTTAACCCGCTATGGACATCTGGCAAAACTTTTAGTTAGAAAAG
>CAJXJV010000269.1 GCA_913055135.1 uncultured Desulfurobacterium sp.
CCTATTTCAGTGGAATATTCCTGCTTCCAGGCTTTACAAGAGGTATTTTACCTTCTCTACACAGAGGACAGGAATCTGGTTCATAGACCGGAACCTCAAGTCTCCAGAGTGTTACAAATGGAACACCAAAATCCACTTTGCCGCCGCTTCTATCAACAAGACTTCCGACGGCAACAACTTCGCCACCGTGTTGATTAACAACTTCTATTGTTTCTTTCGTTGACTTTCCGGTTGTTACGACGTCTTCAACAACAACTACCTTTTCTCCAGGTTCTATTTTGAAACCTCTCCTCAGAGTTAGCTTTCCATCGACTCTTTCTGCAAAAAGTCCCCTAGTTTTAAGATGTCTTGCAGTCTCGTAGGAGACAATAATTCCGCCAATTGCTGGAGCTATTACGAGGTCGTATTCAACTTCAAGGTTTTCTATTCTTCTTGCGAGTTCTTTACAAAGGATTTCTGAATATTCAGGATACTGAAGAACTTTTGCACACTGAAGATAGTATGGACTGTGGAGACCACTTGAAAGGAGAAAGTGTCCTTCAAGGAAAGCATCAGCTTTCAGAAAAATTTCTTTAATCTGATCCTCTGTAAGCATTTATTTCCTCCGGTGAAAGTTAAGTGTAATTTTAGGTTGCCCTTTAGCTTCTTTCAAGTTTGGTTAGATTCTTACCCAGACGCCTTTCTCTTTAAGGTATGTCTTTAGTTCTGGAATTGAAATTTCTTTGAAGTGGAAAACTGAAGCTGCAAGGACTGCATCAGCTTTTCCTTCAACAAGACCTTCGTAAAAATGTTCTTTTGTTCCTGCTCCGCCGGATGCTATTACAGGTACGGAGACTGCCTCAGATATCGCCCTCGTCAATTCAATGTCGTATCCAGCTTTTGTTCCGTCTCTATCCATTGAAGTTAATAGAATCTCTCCAGCTCCAAGGTCAACAACCCTTTTAGCCCACTCAATTGCATCTATTCCTGTTGGAGTTCTTCCCCCGTGGATGTAAACTTCCCAGGAATCTCCCTTTCTCTTTGCATCTATTGCAACAACGATGCACTGGGAACCAAAGAGTTTTGCACCTTCATAGATCAACTGAGGATTCTTTACAGCCGCTGTGTTTATTGAAACCTTATCAGCACCAGCGTTTAAAAGATTTCTTATATCCTGAACAGTCCTGACACCACCTCCAACGGTCAGTGGCATAAAGACTTCTTCGGCAGTTCTTCTTACAACATCAATCATTATGTTTCTTTTTTCATAGCTTGCAGTTATATCAAGGAAAACAAGTTCATCTGCCCCCTGCTCATCGTAAACTTTTGCGTTCTCAACAGGATCTCCAGCATCTATCAGGTTAACGAAGTTAACACCCTTAACAACCCTTCCTTCCTTTACATCAAGGCAGGGAATAATTCTCTTTGCAAGCATATTTTCCTCTCACACCAAAATTTTTGGCTTCTCAAAATAATAACCTTGAGCGTAATCCACTCCGAGTTTTTCAAGCTTTTCTACTATTTTTTCATTTTCAGCAAACTCTGCAACTGTTTTGATATCCAGGGAGTGAGCCATACTATTTACAGTTTTCACTATCTTCTCAGCCTTCTCAGATTCAGGGATTTTCTTTACGTAACTACCATCTATCTTCAAAAGTTTAACAGGAACTCTTTCTATGATTTCTACAAAGTGGGAAAGGGAAGAGTAACCAGTTCCGAAATCGTCTATAGATATCGGGACTCGCAATTTATTAAAGAAATCAACAATTACATCAAAGTCTTCTATTGTTGCCTGTTCAGTTATTTCAAATCCAAATTTTAATCCTATTTTCTTCATCTGTCTGGAAAATTCTTTTATTTCTTTAAGAGATGAACTGATCTTAAATGTTCTTGGACTGATGTTTATAAATATGAATTTGTCTTTAAAAAGTTTTGCATTCTCGACAATTTTCTTTAAAACCATAACATCCAGAAGATCAATTAGCCTATACTCATACACTAAGTCTATAAACTCGCAAGCAGGAATAATTTCTCCCTTATCGTTTCTAAGTCTTACGAGAATTTCGTAATGACTTATTGTTTTTGTTTTAAGACTATAAATTCCCTGAATAGCTAATCGCAACTTACCGTAAGAAAGTCTTTCTACTAAATCCTCATAAAGGCTTTTGAAAATTGCTATTTTTTTATAACTATCAAGACTTTTTAGATCCAATACAAATAAATCTGAAGGTTTTCTCTTACTTTCTCTAAGAGCGAACCTGATAGTATTTAGAAGTTCTTTCTTGCTTATATTTGTATCTGCCGGGATTTTTAATAAGAAACCAGAAATATCCACCTTTATAGGCAAACTTTTGAATTCTTCTCTAATTAATTTTTTGAGCTTGAAGAAGATTTTCTTATAATCTATTTGTATGTTATCAGAAACCACGCAAACTGCACCGTAAGAGCACTTG
>CAJXJV010000270.1 GCA_913055135.1 uncultured Desulfurobacterium sp.
TTTCTTTACCCACCTCTTTCTTGGACATGTACCGGGATACTTTCCCCCTGGAATTCTCGGTGAGGGGAAACCTACCGCTCCTTACAGCTTTAGCATTGATAGACCCTACCTTATACCTTTAACAGTTGCTCTTGGTGGTCTAATCTCAGGAGCATTAATTTACTTTTTCTCTCCAGAATCTGCCGGTGTCGGAACCGATGCAGCTATAAGAGCTTTTCACAAAAGGCTTCCAATAGGATTGAAGACTGCTGTCTCAAAGCTTGTAACATCAGCAGTGACGATAGGTTCTGGAGGAGTTTCAGGAAAAGAAGGTCCAATAGCTCTCATCGGAGCAAGCATAGGGGTTACTATTTCTAATCTGTTCAAGCTGAATGAAAAAGAGAAAAACATTGCCCTTGCAACAGGACTTGGTTCAGGAATATCGGCAGTCTTTAAAGCTCCTCTCGCAGGTGCCATTATAAGTTCTGAAGTATTTTACAAGGAAGATTTTGAGGTTGAGGCTCTCCTTCCCAGCTTCGTTGCCTCTGTAGTTTCCTACATAGTTTCCGGTATTTTCCTTGGATTTCAACCTCTCTTTTATACGGACATTCCTCCCTTCAGAGGACTTTCCATCAGGACTCTGAGTGGATATATCCTCTTAGGAGTTATTAGTGCCTTTGTGGCTTATGTTCTCATTATCACCTTCTTTGAAGTTGGCAATTACTTTAAAAGGTTGAATATTCACCCCATTCTAAAACCCGCGCTTGGTGGTTTTATTGCGGGAACAATTGGAATGATTAATCCCCTTGCCCTGGGTAATGCTTACGGCTGGATTCAGATGCTTCTCAACAGAGATTTCAGTTACCTGACTCCCAGCATGGTGATAACAGGTATTTTCCTTGTAATGCTTGCTCTATCGTTCACGCTCGGTTCCGGTGGGTCGGGTGGAGTTTTTGGTCCCTCTCTTGTTATTGGCGGTCTTACTGGTGCTTCTGTCTATTTCGTGCTCAGTTCAGCAATGGGAGAGGATTTCTTTGACCTTCCATCAATGACAATTGTCGGAATGATATCAACGTTTGCAGCCACTGCAAAGGCTCCCCTTTCAACTATAGTTCTCGTAGCTGAAATGACAGGAGGTTATGAACTTCTCGTTCCATCCATTATTTCCGTATCAATTGCCCATGCCCTCTCAGGGGAGAGAAGCATATTCCCCAGCCAGGTGAAAAAAAGGATCGATTCTCCCGCTCACATGGATGAGTACAAAGCATTTATTCTCCAGAACGTTAAGGTTAAAGACGTTATGACATCTCCTGTGATTACCATCTCTCCGGATGATACAGTTTCAAAAGCTCAAAAATTAATGGAGGAGAGTTTTATATCAGGCATACCTGTTGTTCTTAACGAGACAGTTGTTGGTTTGATAACAAGTTCAGATGTTTTAAAGGTTGATAGAGATAAAAGGAAAATTGTGAAAGTTAGCGAAGTTATGACGAAAAATCCTGAATGTGTAACTCCAGACACAACGCTTTTTGATACACTCGACAAATTCATAAGCAGGGGATTTGGAAGGTCTCCCGTTGTGAAGGACTTTTCAAGTATGAAGCTTGTGGGGATAATCACAAGAGCAGATATTGGAAGATTCTTAGCTTCCCGTGGGTGAAGTTAATGGGAGGAAAAGCTGATGAATTACAGAGTGTTTGAAATAAACCTGAACTTTGAGGATGAAGGAAAAGTAAGGGTCTGCACGCCGGATAATATCTGTGGATTCCACAGAATTTCATCCATTTTTAACGAGAAGCTGAAAGAAGTTCTAAGGGGAAACAGGGAAAGCTTAAAATATGTTGGAGATGAGATAGGATTTATGCTGTTTCCTGATGGTGTAAGGGAAGCTTTTGAAAGAGAGCTGAAATCTCTCAGAGAGGGAGAAAAACTAATAATAAAAGTAAACTCCGACGACAGGAAGATACACGAGTTACCCTTTGAAGCTGTCAGATTTAAGGGAAAGTTTTTAACGAGAGAGCCATACATATACGTTGTGCGGGATGTTCCATCTGTTCGGGAGAAAAAACTAACCGCAGACCTCCGAAAAAAGCAAAAGGAAAAGATGAAAATCCTTGTTATAGTTTCTATGCCTCTTGAAACTTTTGATAAATCTCCGTTAGACCTTCTGAAGGAAGTCCAGCTTATATACGGTGCTTTAGACGACGAGCTAAAAAAAGGAAACGTAGAAGTCTATATAGAGGAAAGGGCAAACATAAACACTATAAAGAAACTAATAGCAGAGAACCACTTTGACATAGTTCATTTTACCGGACATGGAACAGAAGGCGGGTATCTTATCTTTGAAGACGAAAGAAATCCCCGGAAAGAGAAATTCATCTCAATAGAGAATTTTGCCAGCCTCTTTTCCTACAGACAACCTGAACTATTCTTCTTGATGCCTGCGAAAC
>CAJXJV010000271.1 GCA_913055135.1 uncultured Desulfurobacterium sp.
TTGAGGTGTCCTATGACATAGGGAGCTGGAAGAAGTTCAAAGGCAAAAAAGTTTTTAAGAACGGTGTCTTTAAAATAACCTGTAAGAAAGCCCTCTCCCCTTGTCTCTGTTATCTCCTTTTTCACTTCTTCAAAGACTTCAAGAATGAAGGTGAGGGTTCCTCCAGCGGGGTCAAGAAGTTTTACTCTTTCGTCAGAATAGCCAGTTAAATTAAAGTGCTTTTTAAGAAGTTCTTTCACGCTTTTTACGATAAACCTTACCACAGGTTTGGGAGTGTAAAAAACGCCTCTTATTTCCCTTAGCTCGGGATTGTAAGATTTGAGAAAGGTTTCGTAAAAGTGGATGGTGAGTTCGTCAGGAGTTAAGCGGGCTTTTGTAATGTCAAAAAGGTTCAGGGTGTTTTCTATTTCCTCCAAAATCCAGTTTAGTTCTTTGCCTTCTATTTTGAGGACTTCAAAGAAGATGTCTCTTATGATGGAAAGGTTTTCCGGGATGTCGCTTATTATGTCGGTTCTTGTGATGTATTCCTTTTTGGTTCTCACTATGAGGAGGGCATAGGTTAGGGACTGGGCTATTGCATCTGCAAATTCTTCCTCGGTGAAGTTGTGAATGATGTGTTTTTTGAGAAGGGTAAAGAGTTCTTTAAGACTTTCGTTGGTTTTAAGTTCTTCTTCAAGGGAGGTTTTAAGAAGTCTTACTCTCCAGGCAAGGGCACGGGCAAGTTCTTCTGTATTTTGAATGGGCTTTTCCTGATAGTTTACAAATTCCTGAATGAGATTGAAAAATCCCTCAAGGTTTGCTTTTTGAAGATTTCCCTTTTCAAGGTCTTCAAGGGAGATGAGGTCAAGGCTTTGAACGCACTTACCGTTGACAAAGTGTTTGAAGGAGATGAAGTTTGTCAGGAGAAAGTTTTTAGAGTGGGAGATGTAGCGTTTTATCTGCTCTGTGTTTTCCCACTTTGAGAGGGGTTCGTCGGGTCTTTTGCATTCTATATAACCTATGATGAAGCCGTCTTTTTGGGAGACTTTTATGTCTGGAAAACCTGCGATGGTTTTGGCTGGAAGCTGGATGGCTTTTAAGTTCTTTTCTTCAAAGAGTTTGAGAAAAGCAGGGTATAAACCTTCTTCCCTTGGGTGAGATTTGAGAAGTTCTCCAAGGGTTTTTAGGTAATTTTTCTCTGGCTGGTAGAGATACTCTCTTGGCAAGAAGAGAGCCCCTCTATTTTTTGGATTAAGTTTAACACAAAAATTAAAGTTGTAAAAGCTGACCAAAAGCCCAATCTTTTAATTTTGCCATTTGACACTTTTCACAAATTGTTGTCAAAATAAAAAAATCATTTTAAAATTTTAGTTTAAAAATAGCACTCTAATTGTGTGGAACATTTGTAAAATCTAAGTTTTAGCGAAAAAGAGGGAGAAATGGGGAAGACAGTAATAGAGCGGGTTTGGAGGGGAAAGTGGGACAATTTAGCGGGACACTTAACAATTTTGTCAGTAAAAACTATAAATAAACCTTTTGACACATGGCTAAAGGAGAGAATAAGAGATGAAGTTATCAGACTCCTCTAAGGCAGAATTTAAGAGAAAGCTTACGAGAAAGGAAAAGGAGCTGATACAGGAGTGGGAATGGTTTGTTGAGCCTGATGCTGGATTTCCAGATGGCTGGGGACCAGTTCAATGGATAGATGCTGCCCCTGCTCTTCTTCCTGTGAGAGACGAAATAGAAAAAAGGGGATTGGCAAACCATCCAAAAGTAATGGAAATTGACAGGCAGTTAATCAAACAGGTTTTGGAATACGGAAGCGATCCTTCAGGAGAAGAACATCCCATTGATAAGTGGTGGTGGCACCTTGAGAAAATTGCCCAAAGAACCTACCCTGCTTCTCTTCTGCCAGAACACTTAAGAGAAATTTACGAAAAGTATAAGATTGAAAAAAAAACTTACGGAAGATAGCTGAGTCTTTTTTCAAGAAGTTTTTTAAGTTTTTTTCTTTCTTTTCGTTTTTGCCATGTGTCAGAAAGTGTTATAAAAAAAGCTTTGAGAATTAAGGCTACTGGCACAGCTATGAGAAGGATGCCGAAAAGAATTATAGCAAGTGGTCCAAGAAAGTATCCTATAAAGATGCTTAACAGGAGTTCCCACATATTCTTACTTTATTTTTTTATTAATACCATAAATTTGTTTCGCCACAATTTCCCAAAAATTTTCAAAAACTTTGTTATTAAAAATGTATTTTCCCGGAATAAATGGCAGATAATAAGTCTCCCATTCTATCCAGTCTCTCAACTTCCAGAAACTTCTTGAGCCCTTTTGAATAGAGAACAAAACTACATCATTATTAAAGTTTACCCAAATTTCTACATCCTTAACACACAACATCTCTTCAATACACAAAAAATCTTCTCTTAACTTTTTTATTG
>CAJXJV010000272.1 GCA_913055135.1 uncultured Desulfurobacterium sp.
CTTTGGATTCGGCGGTACCAACGCCTATCTCGTGCTTAAGAGGGTGTAGACTTGGATAAAAAGAGATTTGAGGAGCTCGAAGAGAAAATAGGTTATTTCTTCAGGAATAGAGAACTACTCAAGAAAGCATTAACCCATAAATCATTTTCCTTTGAGAAGGATAGAAAGGAGAACTACGAAGTCCTTGAGTTTCTTGGAGATGCAGTTATAGGGCTTATTGTAAGTGAGGAGCTCATAAAACGCTTCCCGACAAAGTCTGAGGGAGAACTTTCCCAAATAAGGGCATATCTTGTTAGTGAACCTTCTCTTTCAGAACTTGCAAAGACCGTTGATTTAGGAAGTTACATCTACCTTGGAAAGGGAGAGCACCTCTCCGGAGGAAGGAAAAAGAGTTCCATACTTTGCGATGTTTTGAATCTCTCTTTGGTGCTATTCATCTTGACAGTGACTTTGAAACTGCAAGGGAAGTTTTCAAGAAAAACTTCCTTGGTAAGATGTGGGAAATATTAGAAAAAGCTGCTACCTACAAGGATTTTAAGAGCCTTCTTCAGGAAGTTACCCAGAAAGAGTTCAAAGTTGTTCCCACCTACACAGTTATTAAGTCTGAGGGACCCGAACACGAAAAGGTTTTTACTGTTGAGTGCAGAGTAAAGGATTTAAAGACCGTTTCCACAGGAAGGTCAAAGAAAAGGGCTGAGCAGCAGGCTGCAAAAGAGATGTTAAAAGTTTTAGGAGTCAACTATCAGAAATTGAAATAGGGGGGAACCAATGCTTACAGGAAAATTCCCGGAATTAAGACTTAGAAGATTGAGAAAGAACGAAAACATCAGAAGAATGGTCAGGGAAACCCATCTCTCTGTTGACGATTTTATATATCCTCTCTTCATCGTTGAAGGAAAAGGAGTAAAAGAAGAAATTCCATCAATGCCTGGACAGTACAGATATTCAATTGATAGGGTTGTTGAGGAAGTTAAGGAGGTTAAGGAGCTCGGTATTCCAGCCGTGATCCTCTTTGGAATTCCCGGCTATAAGGATGAGCTCGGCTCAGACTCCTATTCAGAGGAAGGAATCATTCAGAGAGCTTTGAGGGCTATAAAGAAAGAAGTACCAGATATGTATGTTATCACAGACGTTTGTTTCTGTGAATACACATCCCATGGTCACTGCGGTTACTTAGAGTGTCATGGAGAGGCTTGCGACGTTGACAACGATAAGACCTTAGAGCTCCTGAAAAAGCAGGTTGTTTCCCACGCACAGGCTGGAGCTGATATGGTTGCACCTTCCGGGATGATGGATGGAATGATAAAGGCAATAAGAGAAGCCCTCGATTCAGCAGGATTTACCAATATTCCAATAATGTCCTATGCAGCTAAATACGCTTCGGCTTACTATGGTCCCTTTAGGGATGCAGCAGAATCCACTCCCGCCTTTGGGGATAGACGCTCTTATCAGATGGATCCTGCCAACTCTGATGAAGCCCTGAGGGAAGTTGCCCTTGACATTCAGGAAGGTGCAGACATTGTAATGGTCAAGCCTGCCCTCTCCTACATGGACATCATAAGAAGGGTTAAAGAGACATTCAAGTATCCTGTTGCAGCTTACAACGTAAGCGGTGAATACGCAATGGTAAAGGCTGCAGCCATGAGAGGCTGGATAGATGAAAAGAGGATAGTCTTAGAAACACTTCTGTCAATGAAAAGAGCAGGTGCAGACCTCATTCTTACTTACCATGCCAAGGACGCAGCAAGATGGTTAAAAGAAGGTTGAGAGGTTAGGAAAAAACTTGCAATTCCTTCTTTTGAGGAATATAATTCGGCAGCGAAAACCAGAATAAAAGGAGGCGATGCTTAATGGCAACAGTTTACGTCCGCGATGGAGAGCCATTTGAAAAAGCATTGAAAAGGTTCAAGAAGCTCTGCGAAAAGGAAGGAATCCTCACAGAGATCAAGAGAAGAGAGTACTACGAAAAGCCAAGCGAGAAGAGAAAGAGAAAGGCTATGGCAGCAAGGAAGAGGCTTATTAAGGCCCTCAAGAAACGTGGTCTTCTCCCTCCAAAGGGTAAGAAGAAGAAAAAGTAATCCGGAGAGGTTATGGGACTTAAAGAGCGTCTCCTTCAGGATATGAAAGAGGCAATGAGAGCCAAAGACAAGGTAAGGCTCTCAACTATCAGAATGATTAACTCCCTCATCAAGAACGCAGAGATTGACAAGAGAGGAGAGCTCACCGACGACGAAATCGTCCAGCTCCTCATGAAGTACGCCAAGCAAAGGCGCGAAGCCATTGAACTGTACGAAAAGGGTGGCAGACAGGACCTCGTTGAGAAAGAGAAGGCCGAGCTTGCAGTTGTTGAGTCCTACCTTCCAAAGCAACTAAGCGAAGAGGAAATCAGGGAGCTTGTAAAAGAAGCCATAGAGGC
>CAJXJV010000273.1 GCA_913055135.1 uncultured Desulfurobacterium sp.
TTCGTTTACGTCAAGATTGGGGAGTTTTGCAAGGGTATTTCGAGCGATTGGAAAGTTCATAAAGCGGTTTACGAGAAAACAGATTATAAAGCCGATTTGCATTGCCATGGGATTTACAACGTCGTTCTTTCACTGACGCAAGATGAAATAGTTCCGAAGGATTTGGAGGGCGGAATCTTTCTAAAGAGGGTGAGAGTTGTTGATGGTGAGTTTGGTAGCGATGAGTTGGCTGAGGCAATTGCGGAAGAAATTGCAAGGAACGGCATAGCTATTCACAGAGGACACGGCATATATTCAGCTGGCGGAGACATAATTGAGGCTTTCAACAAGGCATGCTACTTAGAGCATTCATGTGAAATCCTGTATAGGTTGAAAATTCTGGTGATGATGCAACAATGTTGATGAAATATTTAAATCATACACGATGATACATCACCACCAAAATTCTATCGAACAATCGGTAGTATCCGAGTTCTGGTAATATTACTTTAAGCTTAAGCAACGGTAAGCATGATAGTTGCAGTAGCGAGGGCTAAGAAGGATGCAAAAGCCTTGAGCCATGCTCTGAACTGCAAAACGATAAGCTTAGGTGGAGTTAGAAGTTTAGAAGATGTAGATTTTTCCGTTTTTGAAAACGTAATACCTATATTCTTCTTTGGCAGAGATGAAGTAGATTTGGCTTTGCAAGCTGAACGAAAAATAAGAGAAATTACTCCAATTTATCAAGTAATCGTGTTGAGTAAGAAAGCCGTTAGAAATACGAGGATGGAGGAGATTAGGGAGAAATTCGAGATGGCTAAAGCTCGAATAAGGTTGGGATTTAAATTTGACGGAGTTTTTGTCTTTTCTCCAAAGAACGAGTTTGGAATTGAAATACACCCTGACTACGATACTTATTTCATAATTGGCAATGGATTCGTTGAGAACACGAAAAAATTTATGGTGTTCCATCAACTCACAATCCAATCTCCATTCACAAACCTTAATATCCAAAACAAACAACTTTCCTGCCTTCTCTTCTAACGGGACACTACCACATTACCTGAAATCAAAAATAAATCAAAAATAAACAGTAAAATTAATAAATCTCACTGACTATACTTTTTCTCGGTGATTGGAGTGAAACTACCAGTCATTCCGGTAAAAGGAGACGAGAAGTGGGAGCTTTTAAGGAAAATTGTTGATAAGCTTGAAACAAGGGAAGCTAAGAAAGCTCTGGCGAGGAATGGAATAACACCCGTAAATAAAGCCATAAAATTCCTTAAGATCATCATTCTGGCAATGTTTTTTGGACTGGAGATATCTTATGCTGTTAGCGAAGCAAACAGGCGTTATGAGCTCAGAAAGTTCTTGAGGATAGGAGAGGAGATAAATTTTAAATCTGTCTACAATTTCATGTCGAAATTCAAAGCAGAGCAGTTCATAAACTTTGTTTTCTCAATTCTTAACGTTAATTCAAAGAGAAGGAGGAAGAAACCATCTTTATTAGTATTGGATTGGACTGATATAAGCCTTGACTTAAATCCCTTCAGGAGGAGAGATTTAAAGAATAAATCCTATAAATGGGGTTTCTCGACCAAGGGATTCTTTCTCGGAATGAAGATGATGATTTTAATCGATTATAAAACTTTGACACCTCTATTCTTCCACGTCTATCCTGCTAACGTTCATGAAAGCAGAATTTATCCCCTGATTCTTGAAATGCTTAAGAGGAAGAAGCTGATAAGATTTGGAGACGCAATAATCATGGACAGAGGTTTCTACGCCTACAAGAACTATCTGATTGGAATAAGGTACTGTGTTATTCCTTTGATAATTCCGAGAGAGAAGTTCAGGTTGGAGAAGCTTAGAGGGATGATTAGCTACCCTCTAACAGTTTTCTGTTCTAAAAACGTTGAGAAGGAGAAGAAGAGGTATAGAAAACTCGTAAAGAAGTTGTTTGAAGGATTGAAAAAGAATCTGAAGAGTTTGAGGTCTATAATAGAGGACGTTATCAAGTTGGGGAAAGAGGCTTA
The DNA here is from genome assembly GCA_913055135.1 of uncultured Desulfurobacterium sp. Classification (GTDB taxonomy): domain Bacteria; phylum Aquificota; class Aquificia; order Desulfurobacteriales; family Desulfurobacteriaceae; genus Desulfurobacterium. The sequence continues at coordinate 2,016 of CAJXJV010000273.1, forward strand.
CAGTATGAAGCGATTGCACTGCTACGATTTTGAGCCTGCGAAAAAGAGATGCTCTCTTTCTGTCCTGTTGACAGGGATGACTTTTGAGCTCGGTTTCAGGGAAAAGAGAGTCATTCAGAAATTATCGGAGTGGTGAGATGGAGATGACCATAAATTAATCTACAAAAATTGTTACTGCTTCAAAAGGCACTTTCGGACTTAAGAATAGGAGTTCACACCTATGTAGTTCCAAAGGGACTTGCAGGGAAGACTATAGAGGAGTTGGACTTGAGGAGAAAGACGGGAATAACAATCATAGCAATCTCAAAGAAGGGAAAGAACATAATAAATCCACATCCTTCGACGAAATTGGAAGAAGGGGATGTTATAGTAGTCATAGGTGAGCACGAT
>CAJXJV010000274.1 GCA_913055135.1 uncultured Desulfurobacterium sp.
AATGGGGTAACTCCTCCTTCTTCAATAGCCTGAATTAGCTTTCTTCTGAACTCCTGGACCTTCATTACATCTGCAAACTTAGAGCTCTGATTTACAATAAGAGTATTCTTTCCACTTTCTTTTGCTGAGAAGAGTGCAGCCTCAGCTTTTGCAACAAGATCTTCAACGTTCTGTTTACCGCTACTTACGCCTCCACTTAAAGTAATAGAAATTATTTCACTTCCTTTTTTAAAACTTATCTTCTTGAGATATCTGTGGAAAGCTTCTTCGATTCTTACAAGAGGAACTTCATCAAGAATTACAACTCCAAAGGTATTGGAACCGGTTCTTGCAATAAAGAATTCGGAAAAGTACTTAGAAAGTCCTCTCTTTATGTAAAGACCTGTGTTTTTGAGTATTAAATCTCCTACAGCATAACCGTAAGAAAGATTGATTACTCTAAAGTTATCTATGTCCAAAAGAAGGATTATTTTATTTTTCCCTTCATGTGTTTCATGTAACTTTTTAAAAAAGGCTTTTCTTGAGAGTAATCCTGTTAGCTCATCTACCATAGGCGAAGATCTCTTCTCTCCTCAAGGATTTCTCTAACTTGATTAACGTCCTTGTCTCCTCTTCCAGATAGGTTGACAACAACTATCTGTCCTTCCAGTTTGTCTTTATTCTTTATTACCCAGGCAATGGCATGGGAGCTTTCAAGAGCTGGAATTATTCCCTCAGTTCTTGAAAGTATTTGAAACGCTTCAAGGGCTTCGTCATCAGTTACCGCATAATACTCCGCCCTGTTTATATCCTTGAGAAGAGAGTGTTCTGGACCAACACCAGGATAGTCAAGACCTGCAGAAACGGAGTGGGTTGGTGTTATCTGTCCATCTTCAGTTTGTAAGAGATAGGATTTAGCACCGTGGAGAATTCCTACTGTTCCCTTGCACAAGGTTGCAGCGTGTTTATCTGTGTCAAGACCGTATCCACCAGCTTCAACGCCGACAAGTCTAACATCTTTGTCTTCAATGAACGGATAGAAAATTCCTATTGCGTTGCTTCCGCCACCAACGCAGGCAACGATTGTATCGGGAAGTCTGTTTTCAGACTTTAATATCTGCTCCTTAGTTTCTCTTCCGATGACAGACTGAAAGTCTCTCACCATTTCAGGGTAGGGATGAGGACCAACTGCTGATCCAATTATGTAGTGAGTTGTCCTTACATTTGTTACCCAGTCTCTTGTTGCCTCGTTTACAGCATCTTTCAACGTTCTGCTTCCACTTTTTACAACTTCAACCTTAGCTCCAAGGAGCTCCATTCTGAAAACGTTTAGAGCCTGTCTCCTTACGTCCTCTTCTCCCATATAGACAACACACTCTAAGCCTAAAAACGCACAGGCGGTAGCCGTCGCAACTCCATGCTGCCCAGCTCCAGTTTCGGCAATGATTCTCTTCTTGCCCATGCGCTTTGCAAGGAGGGCTTGACCAAGGGCGTTATTTATCTTATGAGCTCCAGTGTGGTTTAAGTCCTCCCTCTTTAAATAAACCTTAATTCCATTTCCAAGGTACTTTGAAAATCCTTCTGCGTACTGCAAAGGTGTAGGACGTCCAACGTACTCTCTAAGAAGCTTGTTGAACTCTTCCTGAAACGATGGATCGTTCTTGATTTTGTAATAGTTTTCCTCAAGCTCTGAAAGAGCTGCCATCAAAGTTTCAGGAACAAACTTTCCACCGTATATTCCAAACTTTCCTCTGCTATCTGGATAGCTGTTCAATGTTTAACCTCCACAAATTTCCTTACACAATTCATCTAATATAAGCTCAAATTTGTCTCTTCTTATCTTTCCAATTTTTTTCAATAAAAGGGATTTATCAATTATGCAAAGTTTTTTTACTGCAACCATAGAGTTTTGTCTAATTTTTCCTTCTTCAAGATCATCAGAAGAAATTTTAACTCCCGGAACTGTTAGATTTGTCGTAAGTGGAAGAAAATAGACGTCCTTGCTATACTCCTTAATAACAATAATTGGTCTGAGTTTTGAACCGGAGTGATCCGTAAATATTACTTCAGCCAAGAAAATACTACCTACCATTTAGAGTAATCCTCTTCATCAAGGCTATCGATAGAGGAAGGGAGAACTAATTTTCCAAGCTTTTCAACTTCTTCTTTAGTCCATGAGAAATCATCTATAAAGCCTTTCCTGAAGAAAAGATTCAACACTCTATACAGGATACATTCCTTTGGTTCGCCCAACTCCTTTTCGTAGAGTTCCAGTTCTCGGAAAATTTCATCATCAACTATTACTTTTACTTCCTTCATATCCACCTTTAAAACTGGTTAGGGTTAGTTTTTACTTACTCTGAAAGAGCTGCCATCAAAGTTTCAGGAACAAACTTTCCACCGTATATTCCA
>CAJXJV010000275.1 GCA_913055135.1 uncultured Desulfurobacterium sp.
CATTCACTGGTATTCACAATCCATATTCATGTGGTTCTAAGGGAGGAATAATGGGAAAAGTGTTGAAAAACGTATTTTTCTTCAAAAAGTGGATTGCTGCTATTGAGTTGCTTCTTTATATTCTTATGTTTCTAGCACTGCTAATGACAGCCTATCATCACATTGTAGAGGTGATCAGCTAAAAATGCAAAGGCCATCATGGAATGAGTATTTTATGTCCATAGCTGAAATGGTCTCTACCCGTTCTACATGTCTTAGAAGAAAGGTTGGTGCTGTTCTTGTAAAAGACAAAAGAATAATCTCAACCGGCTATAACGGTTCCCCATCAGGGTTGAAGCACTGTGAAGAGGTTGGCTGTCTCAGAGAAAAACTTGGAGTTCCAAGCGGAGAGAGGCATGAGCTCTGCAGAGGTCTCCACGCCGAGCAAAATGCAATAATACAGGCTGCCCTTCACGGAGTTTCAACAAAAGGTGCTATTCTCTACTGCACCCACTGTCCCTGTTCACTTTGCACAAAGATGCTCATAAACGCTGGAATAAGCAGAGTTGTTTACAAAGAAGGTTATCCGGACTGGCTGGCAAAAGAGATAGCAAAAGAAGCTGGACTGCCAATGGTACAGTTTAAAGTTTCATCAACTTCTTTATAAACTCTTTCCAGTTTCCAAAGGGAACTTCTGTGAAAGATAGCCTCTCAACAACCGAAGGATTCAGAATGTAAACCCAGGCATCAACAAAATCGTTAAAAGGAATGAGTCTTACAGGCTTTTTGACTCGGATATAGAAGCTTCTTTCAGGAAAGTGCTCGTAGAACTCCTCAAAGAGATCAATTGCTGCAAGGGTCAGGGAATCGACCCTATAGACTTCTCCGAAAACCTTTCCTTCACCTTCAATAACTCCAGGATACCCTTCTTCTAAGTGAAGGAGCTTTGCACCATAGAGAATCCCGTGGGCAACAAACTCTGAATCAAAAAGGAACGCATGGGCAGAAAGTCCGGACATTAAAGTACCATAGACAAAAAGAAGTTCGTAGTACATCAAACTTCCCTAAATATCAAGGTTTCTTACCTCTTTGGCAAATTTCTGAATAAACTCCTTTCTCGGCTCTACCTTGTCTCCCATCAGAATCGTAAAGATCTCATCTGCCTTTACAGCATCATCAACGGAAACCTTGAGGAGAGTTCTATTTTCAGGATTCATCGTTGTTTCCCAGAGCTGGTCTGGATTCATCTCACCAAGACCTTTGTAACGCTGAATGTAGATACCCTCTTTTCCAACCTGAAGGAGGTAATTGTAGAGCTCTTCAAGGGTCAGAAACTCCTTAACTTCACCCTTCCTGGTTTTAACTCTGTAAGGAGGCTCTCCAAGTCTTTCCCTGATTCTGGACTTTAAGCCTCTTCCCTGTTTATAGAGGTCTGACATCAACAGGTCTTCGTTTATCTCAACAGTCTTTTTGAGATATCTATCGAAAGGAATACGGCAGATGATTCTGAAACAGCAATGCTCCTTATCCTCTATGAGCTCAAACTCAGTTTCCCTTAGAGATTCAGGAAGGTTCTCCTTTATCTCCTCTATCAGTTTTTCAGCCTTTTCTCTGTCATAGAGATCCTTATAGTCAGCTCTGATTCTAAGGAGAATATTAACAATGTCTCTGTCTCTCTTCCTTGAGAGTATTGAAACAACGTTTTCAAGTTTTGAAATATCCTCAACAATTTTCAGCCCCTCTTCTTTTGGAACCTTCTTGCCATTACCATCAAGGAATAAAACAGAATCGAGGGCAAAATCCAGAACAACACTCTCAAGCTCTGAGTCACTCTTTATGTAGATCTCCCTCTTACCCTTCTTTACCCTGTAAAGTGGAGGCTGTGCAATGTAAAGGTGTCCCCTCTCAATAATTTCCGGAAACTGTCTGAAGAAGAAAGTAAGAAGAAGAGTCCTGATATGAGCACCATCAACGTCTGCATCTGTCATTATGATTATCTTGCTATAACGGAGCTTGCTCATATCAAAGTTCTTACCGATTCCAGTTCCAAGGGCTGTAATTATCGTTTTAATTTCATCGTTTGAGAGAACCTTCTCAATCCTTGCCTTTTCAACGTTTATTATCTTACCCTTGAGCGGCAAGATTGCCTGAAAGCGTCTATCTCTTCCCTGCTTCGCACTACCTCCGGCTGAATCACCCTCAACTAAGAAAAGTTCCGTTTTCTCAGGATCCCTCTCTGAGCAGTCTGCAAGCTTTCCGGGAAGGGAGAATTCCTCAAGGGCACTCTTACGTCTTGTCAGCTCTCTTGCCCTTTTGGCGGCTTCCCTTGCTCTTGCTGCAGTTATCACTTTCTCTGCAATCTTTCTTCCGATATCAGGGCGTTCGGCCAAAAAGGCGT
>CAJXJV010000276.1 GCA_913055135.1 uncultured Desulfurobacterium sp.
TTCAACTGCCTTTACGTAAGGAACAGGTTGAAGAAGATTTTTAAGTTCTCCAGCTAAGAATCCGTTGCCTGCAGTTCCAGGAGTCTCACATATAAATAGGGCATCAAAGGTTGGCGTATTCTCTGGAATGATAAGAGGTTCCTGCGGTTTAAAGATGAGCTGATTGGGAGAAACTATCTTCACGTCTTCTGTATCCAGGAGAATTTGAGGATGGGGAGTTTCCAGATAGAATCTTACAGTGGTAATGGCTGGGTCTGGAGGAAGTCTTTTCACTCCAAGCCACTCTCCAAGCAGGTCAAGAGCTTCTCCCTGTGCATAGCGAAGGAAGTTCTGCTTTCGGTAGTAGTTCATCTGTCCTTCAAGTTGAGAGCGGTCGTAGGCTATGAGGGAGATGAGGAAGTCTTCAACGTCTGACGGAGAAGGGTATCTTCCAGTCATACGGGCGTAGTTCTCTCTCAGCTTCCTGACAAGCTCTTCCGGTGGGGTTACTGCAAACATGCCTTTCTCCTCTTTCTCCTAAAACTAAGGAAGAGTTGCTTTGTATTCTTCGAGAGTTAGCACAGTATCAGGTTCTTTCCACGCAGGATTTTGCTCTAAGGACTTTAGAAGAGGAGGAGGGTCTTTCAGCTTGAAATCCTTACCGTAAATCTTCCCGTTTCCGTCAAAGTCTTCCTGCTGGATAAATTCCTGACTCAATATAACCGCATAGCCAAGAGGAGCTGATTTTCCTCTGTTGTCTATGTTTATGATGTGGTCAGATGTAAAAGCTCCGCATCTATTATTTGCAGAATCCCACAGCATGCAAGCCGATTGGATACATTCCTTTTCCTGAAAAGAAGCTTGCATTGTTGACTGGTCAAACACCCAGTTGCTCATAAAAGGACAAACTGCCATGTTATCCCCCGGAATTACTATCTCCTGAACCAGTTACCACTATTCCAGCTCCACAGGGAACTATGTGAATATCTCCTACTCTATGAGTTGGAATGCCGTTTGTAAGAACTGTAGAACTTCCAGAAACAGCAAATCTGACTGGACAGTGAGGACAGGTAGAAGCTCCAATGTCGCCCTGTCTCATCTGCTCCCTGCCGTTTACGTAAGTATCAGGGCTACCCGCTATGTGAATACTTATCCAGCTATGGGGACAGCAGGGAGCACCTACACTGCAAATGCCTGCAGATATATCTCCTACCCGTGTGTTGCTGCTCATTTCTTTCCTCTATGGGTTGATATTCACAAACTTTCCTTTTATGGTTACGTTATTTGAGGCTTTAACAGTCGCATCCTGTCCAGCTTCTACTGTTGCGTTCTGGTCTGTCTTTACGGTTACGTTGCCAGTTGCGTGAATGTAAACAGTTCCTTCTACATAAACATAAAGACGGTGTTTTTTACGGTCGTATTCAATTATCGTTCCGTCTTTAAATCGTCTGTGGTATTTGTCTCTGTCCGCTACAGGAGGAGGATCTTCAAGGGTGTAGTAGCTTCCTACTACAAAGCCTCTTTCAAAGTTTGGAGGAGTGAAGAGGCACACTACAAGTTCGTCAACGTCCGGCATCCAGTATTCTTTATCAAGTTCCGTTTTTGTGGTTAGAACCGGAAGCCAGTAGGTTACGAGTTTATCCTTCTCTCCAAGCTCTACTCTGACCTTAGCAGTCTTTTCATCAATTGCTACAACTTTTCCAATGGCTATCACCCTATTGAGTTGTGCTTCAAGCCATTCAAGTCTGTCCTTTACCTCTCTCAGCTCCTCAAACATTAATTCCCTCTAAAAGAGTCTTCGGATGTACCTTCTTGCTACTGCAGATTTTGTCTCTCCTGCCCTTTCAAGCCCTGAAACTGCCATTTCAAGGGCGTCGGGCAGATCGTCATGAGCTCCCTTGGGAAACTCGATAAGCTGATCTATCAGAAGTTTCTGGTTCCTTCTGAATCTGATTAGTCCATTTTCTATGAGAGGAGAAAGTTTCTGGATTCTCAACTCCTTACTTACTTTTGGCTTTATCCCTTTAATCGGTAAGTGCACTCCACTTTTACTCGCTTCCCTCATTATCTGATTTTTGTAGATTTCCTGAAATGCAATTTCCTCAAAGAATATCTTTTTGGGTTTGAATGCTAAATATTTCTCGATTATTTTCTTTGTGAGATTTAAATCTGAAATCTTTTCAGCAAAGGCGTCAAGAACGTAGATAATGCCTGTTTCTTTGTCTTTACCAACTGTTACAATCGCCGAATAGTCTCCTGTTTTCTTACCAGTGGCAGGGTCGACTGCCATTGTAACATTTAGTTTTCTATTTACTATTTCAGCTGGTTCATAATACTGAAACCATTCAGGTTTGAATACCATGTCTTCTTCAGAGAGTGGCTCGTTCAGATATT
>CAJXJV010000277.1 GCA_913055135.1 uncultured Desulfurobacterium sp.
CTTATGGAAAGTGTATCCGTTTCTGGGTCATACTTTATTCGCATAGTTCTTTCCTCTTTAAGGTTCGGTCAAAATAGGCGGTTATGATTACTAACTATATCGTCTTAGGTTCTTAGGGTATGTTATATTTGAACCTAAATTATTTCTTCTGGTTTTGAACTACTATTTTCCTGATGGAGGCTAATCTGTGAACTTAGAGGAGTTTAAAAAGAAGTTTGAGCAAATAAAGAATATGGGATTTGTTCGGTCACTGAGAAAGGGACCTACAGGAATAGGATATACCTTTGAAACTTTATTAGGTATAAAAGAGAACAACATTGTTGGTCCTGATATTGGGAATTTAGAAATTAAAACTCATAGATTGGGATCTAATAATTTGATTACTTTATTTACCTTTAATAGAAAAGTTTGGAAAATGAACCCTTTAGAAGCTATTAGAAAGTATGGAACATGTGATAAGAACGGAAGACTTGGGCTTTATTTCACTATGTCCCAGAAGCCTAATAGTCAAGGTTTGTTTATTCATATAACTGACGAATCTATTCAGTTGAGACATTTAGATGGTACCTTAATTGCTGAGTGGTTTTTTGAGGATTTGGTAAAGAGATTTGAACAAAAGATTCCTGCATTAATATTTGTAACAGCTGAAGTGGAAGAAAGAAACGGTATTGAATATTTTCATTATATCCGGGCACAGTTATTGAAAGGAACCTCTAAAGACATTCTAATATCTCAGTTCAAAGAGGAAAATATTTTATTAGATTTAAGATTGCATGATAAAGGGACAAGAGCAAGAAATCATGGAACTGGCTTTAGATGTTATGAAAGAAATTTGCCGAAAATTTTTAAATATGTAGAAGATCTTTTATGATTCTTTACTTTCTTAGGATAACGATGTATTCATTAAGCATAGTATTGGAAGTTTTGCCAGCTCTATTAGATGGGGAGTTTTTGGATGGCATTCTCTTATTTGATATCTTTCGAACAAAGATGTTTTCTACTTTTAGGCCAAAATGTTCAAAAAATTCGGCTGTTATGAAATCCATACTGATTTGAATACCCTTTACGGTTCTATTGCCTACAATGAAGCAAACATAGGCTTTCGAGCTTAACGTATTTGTTATCTGTTTTATGGAATAAAAGTAATCGTAGAAGAAAGAATAAACTTCTTTTGCTCTTTTCTTATCAACTTTCTTGATTTCGTCTAAAGCTCTGTATAGATGTTCTGACGGTAATTGAAAAATTTCATCTATTTTTTTACCTCCTAGACAAAGTGAATCGAGCTTTAAATTACTGTCCCCGTAAGGATTTAGACCTTTTAGCCAGTCAAAACTGAAACTAGAAAATTGCCCATAGGCGACGGTAGTTTTACTATCCCCGTAGGGGGGAGAAGTAATAATTAATTTGACATTGTTTATTGGAATAGTCTTTCTAACATCGTGTAGAAGTAAAGAAACTTCTTGAGAGGGAAGAATGTCTTTACTTAGAATTTCTAAGTAGTAGTAAGCTAAATGGAAGAATGTTTGAAAAACATCAGGATTGTATTCCTTTAATTTTTCCTCTGGGATTCTATATCTCTTAAACTCTCCTTTTCTATTGTTGGAACATTCTCTAACTGTTTGGGAAAAGGTTGTAAGGAAAAAATTAAGTATTTTTCTATCTTTAATTTCTTTGATAAAAGTTCTTAATTTTCCTAAATCTCTGATGGCCTGTTCTTTAAACCAGTAATTAATATTTTTGACAGTAGGGATATCTGGAGTCAGATTAAACCAGTTTTTTTGAAGAGAGGTTAGATGGCTTTTAATACTGTCTGTATCAAGATTTGATGTTCTTACGTCGGCAATTAAGAGAGCGAGTGGATTAATATCAGTTCCGACAGCTTTTCTGTTAAGCCTCAAAGCTTCTACTACTGAAACTCCGCTACCACAGAAGGGATCATATATTAAATCTCCTTTGTTTGAGTATTTATTGATTAAGTTCTGAACTAAAAGATAATGGAGCATAGCAGGATATTCATGTATAGAATGTCTTCCGACTGATGCTCTAAAACCTCTGAAATCAAATTCTGGCGCTTCAACTCTTTCTAAAGTTTCCATTGCTTCCTCTATTAAGTGACAATTTCCTTTTCTTTGGCATGTCCTACTGCATTTTGAATGAAGGTCCGCCAGTTAGGGGTCAAGAAATCAAGCAACTTATATAAAGTATTGTTTTTCTTTAGCTTGGACTTTTCTACGGCGATATATACTTCCCCATTTTCTTTCTTTTCGGTTGAGAGGATAGTTTGTTGAAGTTCCATTTTTTCCCTTTCGTTACGGGATTTTTGCATAGAGAATTCCAGAAAGTCCCAGGTATCTTGTGAGATTGGAATTA
>CAJXJV010000278.1 GCA_913055135.1 uncultured Desulfurobacterium sp.
GGATTAGGATCAGAAAGGATAAAGACTCGTTCTACCGTCTGAGGAATAGAAGTATTATGTGCGGTATCAATGATAAGACTTGGAGGCATGAATTGTCTTTCTAAGAATTTTAAAAACGGCATTATTTCCTGTTCACTAGGCGGTTTAAAAAGGATAGGAAAAATGATAAATCTAGGTGTTCCTTGATGGGTATATCCTTCCATATTAAATGGTGAGGTAAATTCCATAAGCTTAAGATAAAAAGCTTCTAACTTAGAACTAAAAGGATGGATTAGGTGAAGATAAAGACGACAAAAAGAATGTTTTTGGAGAAAATCAGAAATTTTTTGCATTAAATTGAGAAGCTCAGTAAACAATTGAAAGGGTTTTTCTATAAATACATAAATATCACTAAAAAGTCTTAGGTGAGGAAAAATATGCGCTAAATTTTCTAAAGGAATGTTAGGGCTTAATTGTAAATAGATTTTTTGTATCATGAAACTATCCTTCTCCCCTTATCTAATGAATGCTTACGCCAAAGGGCTTTAATCTTTTCTATCAGCTTTTGTTCGGCTTGTGAAAGCTCTGAAATTTCCTTGGAGAGCTTACCGAAGGCTTCAACGTTTTTAAGCCTACCGTCAAGGGTCTGGAGTCTCTTCTGGAGTTTTTCAGATAATGCTTCTATCCTGTTAACTTTCTGACTGAAAAGGTCTTTAACGCCAACAATCAACTGAAGTGCAAACTCTCTTCTTTCCACCATCAACCTCTTTTAAGAGCTTCTTCTCTTTTTTCAAGGAACTGCAAGGTAATTTCCAGAACGTAGTTAAGTTCTGAAAGGGTCATCTCTTTAACTTCGCTGTAGCAGTAACCAAACTCAACCAGGAATGGAATTGCCTGTTCTATGAACTCCCCGCTTCCTTTTGAAGTTGCGATAAAAAATCTTCGGAGATACCCAGCAGTTTCATCACGATTTCATCAAAATCCTCTGCCGATAGCTTTTCGGCAAGTTCGAGGGATGGTATTTTTACCCCGAAGTTACAGAGACGGTTGAGAATGCAGATAATAAAAGCGTCTCCGTCTTTTGTTCCAAACGTAGCCTGAGCTTCCTGTGCCGCTTTAATCCTGTCAAGGACTGTTATTTTCTTACGAGTGATTTTGACCGTTTCAATCCTTTTACCTTCTGCTTCAAACGGGTGCTTCAGCCTAATCTCTTCCACTTTGCTACCCTCCTTTCCTGACAGTGATTTTCGTCCTCCAGCCATTTTCTTTCGAGATTGAGTGAACAACTTTAATTGCCTGATACTTTCCAGCGATAAAACCGTAAAGTTCCTCTGGCAGAACTATGTAGTCTCCAGCATTAACAGGCTGACCGTAAATTGTAAAGGTGGCTTCTGCCTTAAGCTCAGACTTACTCTTTTTAATCACTGCCTTAACCTTTTCCTGAGCTTCTTTCAAGTTGTGGGCTATGCCGTAGAGCTTAATCGTTTTTCCTCCTTTTACTTCGGGGTTCTCTTCCCGGTAAACAAGCGTTTCTTTTGAACCGGGTTTGTAGTATTCCATAAGGACAACTTTTACAGCTTCTTTCTTTGGTTTAAAGCGAATATCGTCATTCACCAAGTAAGGAGTAATATCCCACTCTCTTGTGGGTAGATTCCTGGCAAAGACCACAGTTCCAGCTCTAATGAAGAATTTGCAGTTGTATTCTCTTGCAATGCGTTTTAAGAACTGTTCGTAAGTCTCGTTAACTATGTCAATCCGGGTTAGCGGAACTTCTGGAGCGTCAACAAAGGACTTTTTACTGCACCTTGCAATTATCTGGGAAACAAGGTCTTTAAGTGTAATGTTCTCGTAGCTTTCGTTTCTAACCACTTTAAAGGCTTTAAGGTCCTCATAGCTTTGTGAGGTTGCTGAAATCGTTAGGACGGACCCCTTTTCCCTTAAAGCAAAAGAGTCTCCTACAAAGAAAGTCCCGAGGCGGAACTCCTGACCGTTTGCAACAATAGAAGCGTCTATTTGTGTGTTTTCCTCTATTGCCCAGTCCTTCAAAAACCGCCTGTCCAGATTTGAAAGAGTAAGCTGGAGTTCATCTTTTGCTTTCTCTTCAATTGAGTCAGTGTAAAGCACCTCCAGAATGAAGTTTGAAAGCTCCCGTGTAACGTCCTTATTATTAATGAAAACTCTGATCTTCAGTTGCCTAATCAAGCTTTCCATGGTGGCGGTTCTATCCTCTTAGCAGGTTGTTCTTTGAAAACGGGGATTTTCAGTTTTAAGCCAGCTGGCAAGATTGGGGAGTAGAGAATATCTGGAGATATATCCTTCTCATTGGCTTTTTGGATAAGGTAATACTTATCTGGAACACCATAGAACTCATGGCTTATCAAGTCC
>CAJXJV010000279.1 GCA_913055135.1 uncultured Desulfurobacterium sp.
AATCACCATTCTTCTACTTTTAAACCTGCCTATCTTCTCTTCAATAATCTCTATGTCTTCATAAAAGATGGAAATCCTATTCCTATATGGTTCTAAACATTCCTCAATAAAGTGGAAAAGTTCATCTACGGCTTGGAGAAACTGTCTTTTTTTATTTTCCCAATCTATCTTAGCTTCTTTTCTTTCACTTTCTAAGGTTTTTAGGAATTCCTCAAATTCTAACCTTCCCATCTAAGCCTCCTCTTAACCACACTAAGGTTACGGACAGAAAAAGGCAACTTGCCCAAATTTTTTGAGAAGTTCTTTGATAACTTCAGGAACTTCTGCCTCCAAATTCTTTACTCCCTTTATGAGTCCTTCACGACTAAAACCATATTCACCATAAGCATGCCACACAACTAAATCGTAGTCTTGAGGATCAATTTTGAACTCATGCAGTTTGTCACACACAGGGATTACCACTTTCACTTTGTGCTCTCCATGATCTGCTCTTTTTTACTACATAGATATTTCTGTTTAAGCAACTGTTCTCCAAAACTCAATCTTTCATCTCTTACAGTAAATTTCTCAGTGTGTACAGGCAAGCCACCATCAAGGTTTACACTCAACTTAAAACCTTTAGCTACCAACTCCGGGATTTTTCTATTGAGGCGTAACCTTAACTTTATGAATCCAGCAGACTCAAGAATTCTCAAATCGCCTAAAACATTTTTGTAGTCCCTTCCAAGTTTCCTAACCAAGTCGTTGATGGAGGATACATTTGACTTCCCAAGAACAGAGAGAATTTCCATCCTTTGGGGCGTAAGGATTTTGTAAAAATCCTCATAGGATGAAAACAGAAGTTTTCTATCCCCTTCTTCTGTTTGAATAATAATCTCCCAAAATTTCCTTTTCATAACCTATCACCTATTAATTAATTTCCTATAAAAATGGATGGTAGAGATGATTTTCAAGAAGTATCCTCTCTACTTTTTCAACCCACTCATAAATCTCCAATCCTGTAGCCAGTTCTACATCATTAGCAAAGTCTTCCAACAACTTCCTTACGCCTTGAAAAGCATACGGTATCTTTTCATTACTTTCTCCTATATGAATGTGCGGTTCATCACAGTAAAAATTATCGTACAGTAGAACTCTTCTGTCTTCCGCCGGAAAGTAAAGAACAAGTTTATACCTGAGTCTTTTAGCTGATAGTCCCGAAACTGCTTTAACATAGCATTCATCATCCCGCAGTTCAAATGTGAAGCTGAAAGCAACCGTTCTATCATCCCAAGATGTGGCTTGAAATGTTCCTTCAACCTTTCCCACAACACTTCTCTCCTCTCTTATCTAAGAATTTATATTATAAGTCTGGCTTGTCAACCAGATTTATTGTCATTAAACGTCCGTCAAATTCATGGCTTATATTGGCATTAATGCTTGACTTTCTAAATAGAATACTATAAAATAAAAGTGTGGGGAATAACCTTTTTTGCAAAAAGGAGGATAAGTTGGTAGATAAAGAAGCTCTTCATTACCTATTGAACGAACATGAGGGAGAGTTGCTACTCCACGACAGCAAAGACCTATGGCTCAAAGTCAGTTATACCCGTGGAGCTATTCTAATGTTTTCAAAACTTGAAATCTTCTTCCTCCAGAGAGATAAGATTCCTGTAGATAACGGCAAAATCAAAGTAACTCCTGAGGAACTTCAAAAGTTTTTCGAAGCGTACCAGTTTATAGGATTTATCCCTCTTTTAGAGCTTATACTTGCAAGTGATGATATTTCTCCAGACACTCTTAAAGAAACAAAAGAAAATGTCACTAACGGACTATATTCCTTCATTAGATTGAAAGACAGCAAGGCTGAAATGATTATAGTTTCAGTCGGATCAGAAAAGCCTGGAGTCTTTTACTGTCCAGATTCTTCCTTACAGGAAGAGCTTATACCTCTCATAGAGTTTAAAAAGGATACCGTAAAAATTCACAAAGATAACTTAAAGAAAGTTCCTCAGCTATAAGGAGAATTGTGATGCGTAATCTACCTTCTCCTTTAACTATCTTGCTGGTTGCATTTCTTCTTTTCTACTTGATGAAGGCTCTTTTCTGCCTGAGAACAGAGGAAGGCTGGCTAACACTTGAAAATGAAACACTCCCAGAAGGATGTTATTACGAAAAGAAAGGGAATTCTTACCGTGTCAAAGTAAAGACCTGCGACATCCTGGACGGCAGAATAGATATATCCTGCCCAAATGGAAATGAACTAATCTTTTACAAGGCTCACGGAGAATTCAGAACTGAAAAAGTAATCTATGAGTTTTGAGGAGGAAAAAATGGATATCAAGTATGAAACTCTTCATTGTGATGATGCAGGACT
>CAJXJV010000280.1 GCA_913055135.1 uncultured Desulfurobacterium sp.
AGATTGAAAGAATCACTCAACTCCAGAAACTTACTGGAGCAAATCTTTACAAGTTGGCAGAAGGACTCGGTTTCAAATTGAAGGCTCTCGATTTCCTAACCTACAAACAGGCTGAACTGCTTATTGAACTTCTCGAAAAGGTATGGGACGAAAAGAGAAGAAAAGAAGAACCTCAAGTTGTGGTAGTTAAGAAAGCTCCTCTGTGGTTAAAGGTGGTAGGTTATGTGTGGGTCTATTTCCTGAGACCAGTTTTAAGAGTTTTGAAAGGTATCGTGTGGAATTTGGATGTATTAATTCCTATCGCATGGGTTGTATGGTTGGTTGGTCCATTTGCAACCGTTGCCTTTTTTGAAGCACTTGGTCTTTTACTAAAGTTAGGAGGAATACAGCTTACAACCCATGCAGCTAATAATCCAGAAACAGGCAGAATTATTACTGAACAAACATATGAAACTGTATTCCTAACCTTAAGTGCTCTTCTTCCACCTTCTTTATTCATTGCCTGGATGCGTGGCAAAAAAGACTGGGAAAGAGAAAGAGCACAAAGATACAAAGAAGATCCAATTGCTGCAGCTTACGAAGACGGCTATAATGACGGAAAAGCCGACGGGTTCTTCGGCGGTTACTGGATGGGGCGCTGGCATTAGAAATGTGTAAGCGATTAGAAAAAGAGATTGAATTTTATAAAGAGCTTTTCAATAAAGCTGTATCAATTTCCATCCTTGTAGCAGCTGGAACTATAACGCTATGGCATAAAAACGGATTTTCTCTGTGGGTAGGTATTGGAATAGTTGCTCTTTATTTCTCGTTGATAATAACAGGGATTACACTCAAAAAATGGAGAGATAAAATTAACGTTCTGGAGGACTGATAATGAATACAATTGCTGGCTTACTAATCTTTTTAGGCATTCTTATGCTGCTCGGAATCCTTTACTGGGGTGCTGTTTACACTCCTAAAAAAGCATAGACTCTTTCAATGAGAAGCCTTTTCTTCCTGCTTTCCTTCTACCACTTTCAAAACTGCAATAAGTTCGGCTATCGCCAACTTATCTATCTCATAGGTCCCTTTCCAATCACTATGATGGTATTCAGAAATTTTTGAATGCAAAATGTAGAGTCTATTGTTATCTTTGATATAAGAGAGTAAATCTCTTGGAATGGGAACAAAATGCTCTCCTATCTTCAAAGATGGAACGCCTAATTCTTCAAGAATTGTTATCTCCAGAGTTGGCGGAAGAAATCCGACTTCATCAAACATAGCAACTATTCCACCCTTAATTTCAATCACTTTATAAGCAATCTGCATTTCTCTCCTCCTACAAACTTAATTTAAAGGTTTTCCATCGGGACCAAGAATAGTAGGTCTTGGACGAGGAGGAGGTGGTTTCGGCATGTCACCTCCAACTTCAGGAATTTCTCTACCAACATTTCTACCTGCACTTCTCCAGCGAGAAAAAGCGTTCATGAAACCTGAAACTTCTCCTACTACCTTGGCTGTATAACCAAACTCGGCTGCGTGATAAGCCCAACTTGCATCTCCAAACTTATGTCCAAACATCTTTACACCATCATCTTCCAAAATTTTCTGAGTAACCAATCCATCCATGCGAACACCAACATCTACAACTTTCTTATCTCTTTGAACTTCCTCCTTACTCAACACTTCTCCATCATGCACAACTTCTGTTTTGAGAGTCGGCTTACCTCCAATTTCGGTATCGCCTTTCGTCTCCAATTGATAAACATCCGAAAGTTTCCCTCCAGCCATCTGATAGCCAACAGTGAGTTCTTTCTGCAAATCTTCTTTTGTAAGAACTATGCCTGAACCTTGTGACAAAGGAGTATCCGTGAACGGATCAGCAAGAGAGAGCTTTAAGCCTTCCTTTGTTAGACTCGCAACGTAATAACCACTTTCAATGTGTTTACCCGTAGCCATTTCCAGAGCCATTGCTTTTTCATCGGAAATGTTAATAGGAACAGATTCCCCTCTCAAAACTCTCGGCAAATCTTGAGGAGCTCCATCAAAAAGAATCTGAACAGCATTCATCTTCTTTGGAAGAAATCCAATGTTTTGCCCCCACATGAGTTTAAGTTGCTTAGTGTCTGGATCTTTAACAAGAAAATAGCCAGACTTAAGCATTCCTTCTTTTTCTTCGCTCATGTGATCCACAACTTGTTTGTCAATATCCTGGTCAAGATTCACAGCCTTAGTGCTAATTCCTGCCTCACTCCTGAAAATAATCCCATCATCCCCAACCATTGACGTGATGACTTGATTACCTTGCTTATCTGTCCCAAAAGAGACTCTAACATTCTGACCTTCCAGCCACTTTGCATACTTCTCCTTAT
>CAJXJV010000281.1 GCA_913055135.1 uncultured Desulfurobacterium sp.
TGACCCTGCTTTTTACCTCCAGAGGAGTGATGTCAAAGACACGCGAGGTTTATTCCTCCTCTATGAATCTCCACTTCCGGAGTGGATAGGAGACGAGACACTTTTTGTTATAGGCGCATCTTATCTCTGGAACGTAACAAACCTTCTGGACACAAACAGTGTTTATACTGTCAACGCTACTACCGGGGAATTGATTCCACTGAACGAAGCAAGGTATAACATAGGAAACATCAAAGCACTCGGAATTCATCTCCAGGCAAAAAGGTTTCTATATTCCAATTTTGATACATTCCTATCCGCTGGAGTAACCACAACAGATCCTGATCCATCCTACGTTGAGACTCCAGTAGGAACGAGATTGGTTTCTCTTCTTGGAAGTACTGAAGAAAAAACAGGATGGGCAATCTATACAGGTTTTCGGTACAACTTCGACAAAATGAACAAGATTGGATTTGAGTTTAACCACGGTTCTAAATACTGGCTGACATTTTCTCAAGCACCAGAAGATCTAATGAGAAAACTGACGATCAATGGAAACGCTTACGAAACCTACTTCATTCACAGATTTACTGATAGGATAATGTCAAGAATTGGTTTTGTTTATCTGGATTACGACTATCTAATGGGAATACCTACGTGGGCTACACCACCCCAAGAAGCGGACTTTACCATAAAAACCCTTTACGGTCTTTTAGACTTCAGATTTTAGTGAATTCCTTGCTTGGACTGGATATACCTTACAATTATGAAATATCTTGTAACATAATGGTTATCCAGTGAAGAATCTGTAACTTTACAAGAAGTATGTCATATTCAGTAGATAAGAAAGTATCCATAAAAGTGTGTAAACTCTATTATGCTTCTACTCTCTCCTCGAAAATTACTGATAGCTGTCCATAGGCCCCAATCTCTGATAGCACTCTTGCTCCATTTTTCTCAAGCTCCAGAGCAGCTAAATAAAGGTTTTTAAGAATAGATACATCAATCTATGGTTTTAACGGTTTTGGAGGTGTAAACATTCCTGGCGTGTCAGATATCCACCTAAACCTCATTAGGTGTATGGTACTCAAGTACCTGGTGAAGCCTTTCCCTATTGTAGTGTTCAATCCATTTTCCACTAACTTCTTTAAGCTCTTTGGGATAGTAGCCTAAGCATAGGCACTCATACTTATAAGTCCTCCAGAACCTCTTTCAACTCACTCTTCCAAATCCAAGAACCCTTAAATCAACAGGTAAGTAATAAGGTGGTAAAACGCTTTTGTAAATCTCCATTTCTGGTTCTCCTTCAAGGTATTCTATCGGAACAGGACGAATAAGTCTGTCCTCTATAGTTAATTTCTTAATCTCTACTTCTGTTTCTCTTACTTCTACTTCTACTTGACCAAATCCAAATCCTGTTTTTTTTCCAATGCCTGTTTTCTCAAGAATGAAGACTGCTTCCTCAAATTCATCAAGTTTTTCTTCTGGAACATCCACATAGAAAACAAGTTCTTCCGAATAGACAGCACTTATTGGTATTTTGAAAGTTTTGAATTTCCCTTTTTTATCTGCCTGAGTGCTTTTATTTACCTGTAAGTTTTTATTTGCCTCCCTAATGTAGGGATTAGTGTAATCTGGACGGCGAATGATATTGGTTTCAACTTTCCTTATTTCTTCTCTCGGAAAAAGAACCGAAATCCTGTAAAACCAACTGCCATCTGGCATCCCTTCTTTTTCTATTGGAAGTTCCAGAATGTATTGGAACTGACTCTTCGGTAAAAATAACTTCCCAACTTTCACTCTTCCTTTCTCATTCCTATACTTGAATCCTGTAGAAACTGCATAGGCAAAAGATAAAATCCCGTCCGCAGGTGCAAAAGGGTCTATGATAAGAGGCGTTTTAGGTCTCAAAGCTACTTCCAGCCACATTGTTTTTCCCCTTCTTTCTTATCTTTACTTTTTACTTTCCTTCTTCCTCAATGCCAGAAGTTCTGCCACTTTCGGCAGGTTTATTGAATCAATGAAATGTTCAAGCACTTTTTCATCTGGTTCTATTCTATTTCCTTCTTCATCAAGAATTATTATTTCTTCAACAAGTCCATAGCCAGCAGTTGCTCTGCCACCAATAAAAGGTTCTTGCTTAAAGAGTTTTACATATCCTGTGAGAATTCCTTTCTGCATTTCTTCATCGTCATCTGTAAAAGTAATTACCTGAATCAAGTCAAAAGCTGGAGCCATAACTTCATAGTTTAAGAGATTCTCGAGGTCTCTCTTCTGTTTACCGTTCTTCTTTTCTGCATAAGAAGCAATTATTTCCTCTGTTTCTTTCAGTTCTTCTTTAAATTCCTTTTCTGCTAAAGAGTA
>CAJXJV010000282.1 GCA_913055135.1 uncultured Desulfurobacterium sp.
TCTACTTTTTCTGTTCCTTTGAGTTTAAAGAGCTTTCTCCTGACTTCTCTCTCAACGTCAAATTCTGAGGCGATTTTGTTCAGTATTTCGTCATTCTTCCCAACAGTTCCAGCCTCGGTATCAACGACGATTGTTTCACCAGGTTTTAATCTTCCAAATTCTTTAACTTTCTCCTCAGGAACGTCAACCATTCCAACTTCAGAACCAAAGATAAAGAGATCATCTTCGGTTATAACGTACCTTGCAGGTCTCAGCCCATTTCTATCAAGTTTCCCACCAATTACTTTACCATCCGTAAAGGCAATTGCTGCTGGACCATCCCACGGTTTCATGAGAAAGGCGGAATACTGGAAGAAGGCTTTTATTTCATCTGTCAGGTTGTCAAGAAGCTCGTAAGCTGGTGGAACAAGAACGTTTATCGCAACTGCAGGGTCTATTCCGCAAATTACCATAAGCTCAAAGACTTTATCTAAGGATGCTGAATCACTTTCGTCAAATTCAACAAGAGGTAGAACTTCTTTTATCCTCTCTCCCAAAATTGGGGAGTTGATTATTGGTTCAATTGTTTTGATGAAGTTCCTGTTTGCAGTGATTGTGTTTATCTCTCCATTGTGTGCAACGAGTCTTAAAGGCTGGGCAAGTCTCCACTCCGGGTTTGTGTTTGTCGAGTATCTCTGGTGGAAGATGGCGAGGGAACTCTTTAGTTCTTCATTCTGAAGATCTAAATAGAATCTCCTTAGATCTGGAGCAAGAAGCATTCCTTTATAGGCAACGAGTCTGTCAGAGAAGGAGACAACATAGTTCTCTGAGGATATTCCTTTTAAAAGTCTTTCAAGTTTTCTTCTAAGAATGTAAATTTCAATAGAATTTTTATTTGCTGGAGCAATAACCTGAAAGATCTCAGGCATTGCTTTCCTTGCAATTTCCCCACACTCATTCTTATCAACGGGAACTTCTCTGATAACGCAGTCTCCAAGAACAAGCTTTGTTTCACTCTCTATAACTTTTAAAGCTTCGTCTACTATTCCTTTAAGGAAAAAAGTACCAACTGCAACCTTTTCAGCATTAAAGCTTTTATCTATCTTCTTTGCCTCTTTTATAAAGAACTCGTGGGGTATCTGAAAGAGAATGCCTGAACCATCTCCTGTTCTTCCGTCTGCAAGGGTTGCCCCTCTGTGGGTAAGGTTCGATACAGCTCTTAAAGCGTTATCTATTATTGAATAGGATTTCTTTCCTTTAATGTTTACGATAAAACCAACCCCACAGGAATCTTTGAATCCAAATTCCATTGTTACTCCTTTTTTATCTTGAGTTTAATGAGAATTAATTCTATCAAAGGTGGAGTATATATTTTCCTCTGGGAGAAGTTATATTCTCAAGTCCTATGAAAGTCGTTTTTCCTGCCTTTTCCTTTATATATGAATTAGAAGGGAAGAACAGATATTTTGGTTTGACAAGCTCTATAATTTCTTTGAAGATCTGTTTTGTAGGAGAATCTGCAATGAAGAGCATGTCCAATCTTTCAAGTCCAGAATTTCTAAATGTTTGTACAAGAGAATCTATATCCTCTTTGAATAGATAATTTTGTTTGTGTTTTTCTATTTTTCCTCTTGATTTTATCCATTCTCTTCTGGTCAACTTAATGGTTGATGGGTGGTAGATTCCGCTGATACCAGCAAACGTTAAACCATTTCCGAACTGGAATATTCTTGATAACATGTCAATGCCATTGCTCTTTGCCAGTGGTGTTAAGCTATCTTCTTTACCTCTGACAAAAAACCATGGTAGATTAAGTTTTATGGGTTGGGAAAGTTTAAGAGGACCAACAATAAAAACAGCCTCAGGCTGTGAAACTTCTATTAATCCATTTAGTCTTTCGGTATTTTCATGTAAGGGTCCCGTAATCAAAATTTGCATTTTGTTTCTCCGTTTTGAATCGGGTTTTTCTGAATAGGATTGAAAATATTGAAAGAATTATACGAAACCATGAATTCCTGAAAACCGATGTGTTTGTAGTACTCTAAAATCGTCCTGTTGGGCAAAAATCTTTGACTGGCACTTGACACTATGAAAGAACCACCTATATTATTCACCGTCCAGTAAGTGCCGGCTTAGCTCAGCTGGCTAGAGCGGGTGACTTGTAATCACCAGGTCGGGGGTTCGACTCCCTCAGCCGGCACCATAGATGTGGAGGGGTGGCCGAGTGGTCAAAGGCAGCGGACTGTAAATCCGCCGGCGTTACGCCTACGCAGGTTCGAATCCTGCCCCCTCCACCACTACCGCGGGGTAGAGCAGTCCGGTAGCTCGTCGGGCTCATAACCCGAAGGTCGCGGGT
>CAJXJV010000283.1 GCA_913055135.1 uncultured Desulfurobacterium sp.
CACATCTTGCTTATCGGTTGATACTCTTATGTATGCGTAAGTTCCCATGATTAACTCCTAAAATCTTTGATTAATCTTCCTTATGTTCCTTACAGAATTTGTAGTTGTCCTTCAGACCTCGAAATAGCAAACAATGATCTTGCCTTCCTAAATACCTGAGTTTGCTGTCGCTAAAAAGAGGAACAATAATGTTTTCGACAGGAAATGAGAGATAATAATTTTCCGTTATGTGAGTTTCTTTTTTTAAATCCCAACCTCCAAAGGGAATCCACTTTTTAGAAAAATATTCAGCAACTCCGTTAGGTTTTAATCTAATTGAAACAGGCTCTTTTACTGGCAGTTGGATACTTCCTTTCTGAGAATAAACTTTCCAGCTTCCAATGAATTCTGATTTATTTACAAATTGAGATTGTTTTCCGCAGGATAGGAATGTTGATAGACTTATTAGAGTGATTAAGATTCCCAGCAATTTTTCTTTGAAAGCGGATCGAGAAGCTATTATTACCACAGAGGTTAGAAGAATAATGATGGCTTCAATGGCTGCTGTTTTTTTCAAGAGCTTTTTAACTATTTCTGGTTGAACTTCCATTCCTATAATACTGAAGAAAGCAAATCCTATGAGACATACAAAGAGTAGTCCTGTAAGTGGGGATTCTTCCTCAGAATTGAAGCTTTGATGTATCTCTATTAGTATAGATAGCAGTATAAAATTCAGGATAAGCCAGCCCATTTATTCTCCTCCTGGAATTGAAGTCAGATTTCTTCTCTTCTGAGATAAAAGAGAGTAAGCAAAAATAAAAAAGGCGGGTAAGGAATAGTAAAGATTAAAGCCAAGTCCAACTCCAATCATCATTCCAAAGAGAAATGTGATAAAAATTTGACTGAAATCCATAGAAAATTCCAGTTCTCCAGACAGGAGATCAACAAGCTTTGCAGCTAAAATCCCTCCTGCAATGCCAAGAAGAAAGTGTCCCCTTTCTATCTTTAATGTTTTAAATAGTTGGAAATCTATAAAGAATCCTGTTGCAATTCCTAACATGATGATTAAGGTTATCAAAATCAAAGACGTTTGTTTTTTCATCTTTTCCTCCTATGTAGTTTTCTGACTTGATTGAAAATCTTTGCTTTCTCATAGTATTTCTGAAAAATTAAGACAGGACTACCATGTGAGTTTTCAAACACTGAAAGCTCCCAAATTACCTATCAATGCCATAGAAATTTTTTATGTAATCATTTATAGCAATAACTTTAATGCCGTTTTCTTCCAGTTTGTGAACAATGTAGTGAGTATCAACACAACAAGTATTGATTATTGCTGCTAAACGATTGCTTTTTGGTGCTTTCTCGATATCTAAAACAAGGTAGGGGCTATAATCATATCTATCGTAGATTTCTTTAACACTTGCCTTAAACTCAGAACAGTAATCCTCAAGAGAAATTTCAAGCATACCGTTAACGATATTAGATTCTTTTGCCTTTTTAATCATGTTATTGATTGCATAGTTACACGACGTTTCTACAATGCCAGTGGAAAGTTTGGTTACATAGTCTCTCTTGGGTTTACTAAGTCTATATTCTATTTTTGTAAGAGCCCAGGATGCTAAAGCTATAAGGATTACTATGGCTATTCCAACAAGAGCTCCACAAAGTGTTGCTTTTTCTTTTGAAAGTATTTTTTCTCTGTGTGTTTTCATGATATCTACCTCCTCTTCCCGCTTTATTCATTTAAAGTCTGTGCTCTTTTAACCAGTTCCTCGAGTTTACGGCAAAGTTCATAACCTTCAGTTAATAACTCATCGCCTCCAGGTAATCCTCTGATTTCGTCAACGGCAGTTAAGTGGTTAATCGCTATCCTCATTTCTGCTATGTGCTTCAAGGTTTTCTCTGGATTAAAGTCTTTTCTGATTTTCATCATTGATCCTCCTGGCGGATGTTTTTCTAAATCTAAAATGGGAATTCCTTTAGAAGTTCTATTTCTAACCCTTTAAGGTTATCCTTATGGAAAACAGGAATGTTTAAGGATTTTGCTCTTCTGGTTAGCGAAATGACCCACTCCTTTTGAGGGAGTTTAAGAGGATTAGTTTGTGCACCAATGATTATCCAGTCGTAGAGATGAAGATAACTTTCGTCCTGGCTTATCTTCTCTTTTAATGGTTCAAAAGAAACAAAGAACTTGATTTTTCCAGTGTCCCAGCCTTTTACTTCCAGCAAAAAAGAAAGCACTCCACTCCTTTGAATGAAATCTTCTGTTGTGCTTACTGATGTTCCAAACCATACTTTTCTTTTTGGTATTTCCGTTAATGGAATTATTTTGTGAAT
>CAJXJV010000284.1 GCA_913055135.1 uncultured Desulfurobacterium sp.
TTGAAAGCTTCTTTAGCGTTTCACTAATAAAACCGTAATCAAATTTTCTGATCTCATCTATACTTAGTTCCCGTGCTTTAAAATAGCTTTCTAAAAAGTTTCTACAATAACCATACTTTTCCTCGAAAAGATTGATGAGAAAGTCCTTCTCTTTTTCAGTCAGATAGTTCTTATCTACAGTTAATATCTTAACAAGGATCGTAGAAAGAATATCTATCCACGAAGAGGCAACTAAATCTAAGGGAGCATTTATGTATTTTGGCGTCTTCTTTACTGTAAGTTCGTCAAGATCATCAAGTCTTTTACTTACAATATATCCTAAAGTTGCACCTGTTGCTAAACCTAATAGAGGATAAGTTAAAGGATTAGATGCCAATCCAACCATAATAAGGAACTTCGTTAGAATTCCGGTATTTGCAAGAACTAAGTCTTTTACTACCTCAAACGAAAGACTTCCACTTAAGGCAGAAATTAACAAATCTCTTAACTTTCCCCCCAACCCTTTAGTTTTCAAATTTAAAGATTTTAAAAATCTTTCTTTATTACAAATAATCATTTCCTGCTCTGAAAGTTCATTTAGGAAATCCTTTAAATTTTCTCCTACTGTCATTTATTTCTCCTCCTTGTAAAGATCTTTTAAAGCCTCAAACTCTTTAACAAACTCTTTTATTTCCTTTCTTAAGGACTGATTCTTAAGATCGTTCCAAAGTCCTACAAGTCCCCCTAAAGCTATAGAAAGAGGAGTTACAATAGGTGAAAGAATCCAGCCAATAAATGGAATTGAGCTTATTAATGCCCCAAGAAAAGCCCCGACTAGTAAACCAATAGTTGTATTGGGAAAGTTCCTTACTAAGTAAAGAATCATCTCAAGTATTTTCTTTCCTATTGCTAAAACCTTGTTCCCTATAGTTACTGTTAGATCTATGAGTTTTACAAGTATTGCTTTTACCTCAGCAGGAAGAGGAAGGTTATCAATGTGATAAATCACTTTCTCCTTAGGAAGTATATCCTGAGTTTCCAAAAGTTCTTCTATCTTTTTCCAAGTGGAATTAGAAATTTCTCTTTCAAGAATTTCTTCCTTTTGAGAAATTGGATCTTTGACAATGATTTTTACTTCTCTTGTCTTCACAGCCACCTCCTCTTTCTTACTTTCTCGTATTCAAAACTTCCACTAAATCCTCTACTGTCAGTTTTCTCTCAAAAAGGACATTTATAAGCCTTACCAACACCCATATAACAGTAAAAGGCAAAAGTATTACTTGAATTACAATCATGGAAACTTCAAGAACAATAAGCTTACTAAGTGCTCCAACTATTTCCCCTTTCTTCTGCCAAAGATGCATTAAAAAGTCTTTAAATTCTTGGGCTTTCTCTTTCGTGGTATTCCACATCGAAGAAATGTCTTCTTTCAAAGAATTAACTTTAGGGATAGGATTAAAGCCACTTATCTTCTTCTTAAAAGAACTCCAAATACTTCCTTCATCTTCGTTTTGATATTCATCTTCCTGATAATTTTCATAGTTCTCCGCACTATTAACTCCTAAAGAATCAACTGAAAAGTTCTGAGGAGAAAATTTCTGCTCATATTCTTTTACACTCCTAAAAACCAAAAGAGCTTTATTTATTTCCGGTTCAAAGTAATCCCTATATAAGAAGTCGTTAACAACACCACAGACAGGAAGAGCTAAACGCACAGCAAAAAGAAGGATTACAATATTTAAGACAACTCTTGAAAAATTCCTTAATCTTTTTATCCATAACCCAGGAAGGAGAAATACAAGCAGGTAAGAAACCACTTTAAAAGTATAAATCTGCAAGAGTTCCTTTATTATCTTCATTAGTCCTAATGCTGCTATTGAAGCAGTAAGAACCGAAGAAAGACGTTCTGTAGCATCATCAAGAGGGTCTAAAAATTGTCCTAAATGAACGGTTAAACCAACGCCTAAAGGAGACACTTCTACCTCTGTCTCCTTTGCAACAGAAACAACAGCATTTAACAATCTTGTTGTTCCATAGGCAACAAGTGCCTTTTTTGTTGCTGTTTCAAAGTATTCGTCTCCCTTTCTGTCAAGGTAAGGAATTTCAGAAGGGACAATTCTAAAAGTAAAAACCACAAGAATTAAAAGAATAGACAAAACAATTTCTTTCTTCTTTTTTGTGAAAAAGTTTTTCCATTCATCCCTCTCCATTTCTGTACCTCTCTTTATTTACACATTACTTTCACCATTCCAAGTATTGGGATTCCCCCTTTTGTTAATTGAAAAGGAGGTGGATTAAAAAACCTTCCTTCAACCCATTCAAGGTAAATTCTACAAAC
>CAJXJV010000285.1 GCA_913055135.1 uncultured Desulfurobacterium sp.
CCCTAACCCCCTTTAGAAAAGGGGGAACTTTTAACAGTTTTTGAAGAGGAATATCAGGGGGAAGGGATTAGCCGTTGCTATTTTTCTTGGGATTTAAGTACTCCTCAACCCTCTTTATTGAGCAGAGTTTCCCGCACATCGTACAGGTTTTTTCGTCCTCCTGGGGAGCCCTCTCCTGCCTGTATCTTCTTGCAATTTCGGGGTCTATGGCAAGCTCAAACTGTTTCTCCCAATCAAGGTTTTCTCTTGCCTTTGCCATTTCAAGATCCCACTCTATAGCACCGGGAACTCCTTTGACGATGTCAGCTGCGTGACCTGCTATTCTTGCAGCGATTACTCCCTGCTTGACGTCCTCAACATCTGGAAGTGCAAGGTGCTCAGCGGGAGTGAGATAACAGAGAAAGTCTGCACCAGCCCTTGCAGCTATTGCTCCGCCAATTGCTCCTGAGATGTGGTCGTATCCAGGGGCTATGTCTGTAACAATTGGTCCAAGAACGTAGAAAGGTGCATTATGGCAGAGTCTTTTTTGAAGGAGGATGTTTGCCTCAACCTGGTCAAGAGGGACATGTCCAGGTCCTTCAACCATTGCCTGAACGTCAGCTTCCCTTGCTCTATCAACAAGTTCTCCAAGTGTAATGAGCTCTTCTATTTGACACCTATCAGTTGCATCAACAATGCATCCAGGTCTCATTCCATCGCCAAGAGAAAGTGTAACATCGTACTTTTTAGCTATTTCAAGAAGTCTATCATAGTACTCGTAAAGAGGATTTTCCCTTTCATTGTAAACCATCCACTCTGCCATTAAGGCACCACCACGGGAGACGATGTTCATTATCCTTCCTTCGTTCCTGAGCCTTTCAAGGGAACTTAAAGTTACACCGCAGTGGACTGTTATGAAGTCAACACCATCCTGACAATGCTTTTCAATAACATTAAAGAGGTCATCAACGGTCATTTTTCCGATGAAACCATACTTGTCAGCAGCTTCTTTGGCAGCCTGGTAGATTGGAACAGTTCCAACCATTACAGGGGAGTTCTGGACGATTGCCTTCCTTGTCTCATCGATATATTCACCTGTTGAGAGATCCATTACGGCGTCTGCACCGTACTTAACGGCAACTCTCAGTTTTTCAAGTTCGAGTTCAATACTTTCAATATCGCCAGAAGTTCCAATGTTTGCATTTACCTTTGTGATGAGTCCCTTCCCAATTCCTCTTGGCTGGAAGTCCTCTCTTTCTCTGTGGAAGATGTTTGCAGGAACGACAATTGTTCCTTCAATAAGTCCCTGAACTATGTAATCAATGTCTCTTTTTTCGTATTTTGCTACAAATTCAATTTCTTTTGTAATTACATCTTTTTTAGCAAGTTCAACAAGGGTAGCCATAATTCCTCCAGATTAAATTTTAACTTTTAACCTCTAAGTTTTTCAGCAATTTCCTGTGCAACCTTCTTACCAGACATGAGCATTCCACCAAAGACGGGTCCCATCCTGTGGCTTCCGCAGGTTGCGTTTGCAGCCATTCCACTGACGTAAATTCCGGGGAAAACTTCCCTGCTGTTTTTAACTGTATCTTCTTCTCCGACAGAAGCCCAGAGAGGTTTTTCTCCTACTACACATCCAGTTTCAGTTGCAAGCTTAACTCCTGCTTTTCTTTGAAGAGTGGAAACTACGGTTGCATCGTGTCCTGTTGCATCGACGATATACTTTGAAGTAATAACAAGGGGATCAACCATTAAGTGATTCATTTCTACAGTACTCCAGTTAATAACAAGTCCGCAGACCCTGTACTCGTCATTAACTTTCTTTAAGACAACATCTTCAGCTGCAATTCCATTAAAGACGACAGCTCCTGCCTTTACAGCTTTTGAAGCTATTGTTGTTACTGCTTCAACAGCATCGGCTAAGTAATAGCCGGGTTTAAACTCTTTATATCTGACTCCGAATTCATCAAGGATTTCCTTACCCATTTCCTGAACAACAATTTCATTAAAGAACATTGCACCAGCCCACATTCCACCGCCAATAGAAATTCTTCTCTCGTAGATGGAGACCTTAAATCCTTCTCTTGCAAGATAATATCCTGCAACGAGACCTGAAGGACCTCCCCCTACAATTGCTACGTCTACCTCTAAGTGCTCTTTGAGCTTTTCCATGTAAGATTCGATAATAGCTTGTGAGATAACAACTTCGTTGAGATTTTGCATGACTTCCTCCTGGTTTGTGTTTTTAGCCTGAGGGGGGAGTTGAAGGTGACGAGAAAGATTCTCGCCGCTCCCTACGCCGGTATTACCCGG
>CAJXJV010000286.1 GCA_913055135.1 uncultured Desulfurobacterium sp.
ATGTAGGAGAAGTTGAAGCTGAGATAATTGATCCCGAGAAGATGAGAGTCAAAGTAGATCCAGATAAGCTCGTAAGAGCTTCTAAAGTGGTAACTGTCGTTCTTGGAGAAAGTTCTGCTCCTCCAGAAGCACCTTCGTTTGGTGCCGGCGGTGGAGGCGGTTGTTCAGTAACACCAGCCACACCAGCTTCTGGAGCCTTTAACTTTGGAGTTCTTCTCTCAGGATTACTTGGGCTCTTTGGATTCAGAAGGAAAAAGCACTAAAAACATGATAGGATTCCCCCTGTTGCGCTAAGTCGTGGCAGGGGGTTTTTTAAATTTCTCTGGAGGTATCAATGAGAAAACTTTTAATAATTTCTCTCTTATCATCTCTTCTTATTTCTTGCGATACAGGAAGTAAAACTCAGACTGTTTCAAAATTTCAGAAAGAGAGGAAAGCAGTTGTCTGTTCTGAAAACACAACATTAGTTACTGGAAAGGGTATAGAAATCACTGTTGGAGATTACAAATACGTCAAAAAGCTTCTCAATCCAGAGGCAAAAAAGTTTTTTGCTTCCCATCCGGAAAATCTTCTTGAGAGGATGATAAACAGACGTCTCGTAATAAGGTACGTTGAGGATTCAGGGATTGCAGAAAAATACGGGCTTAACAAAAAGATGGAAGAGTTTAAAAAGGAATACCTATCAAGATACTACGTCTCTAATGAGGCTGGAAAACGAGCAAAAACCGTTAAGGAAGAAGATATTGTAAAGAGATTTAAGGAACTTTTCCCTGACAAAGATCCATCAAAGATGACAGAAGCAGATAAGAAGTTCATAAGAAACGAGCTGAGAGTAAAGCTCTACGACAGGGCTGTGGAAGAGATTTACGATGAGGTCAGAAAAAAACTTCAATTCAAGAAAAATGGCAGGACGCTAATTGCCTCCTGCTGTGGAATTGAACTCAAAGCTCCAATAAACAAGGATGAAAAAGAGGCTAAAAAAAAGCTCACCAAGAAGTTTCTGACAGAGTACTTCTATAGAAAAGCTGTTGAGAATGGATATGATAGAAATCCTGAGTTTCAGAGGACATTTACAGAGTACTTCGCTACAAAAGCCATTAACATTTTCAGAAAGGAGCTGGAAAAGGGAATAAAAGTCTCTGATGAAGAAATAAAGGAGTTTTATGAAAAGAACAAAGATAAGTTCCTGATGCCTGAAAAGGCTCAAGCAGTTGCTCTTTACTTCAACTCAAAAGATAGAGCAATGGAAGCAAAGAAGGAACTTTCTTCCAGTTCATGGGAGAAAGTGGCAAGGCGATTCGGACGTTTCAATGCAAAACCTAAGTACTACTACAACGATCCTAAGGATCCAATAGGAACTCTGATTTTCATGAGTGGGAACAAAGAAAAGGTTATCGTTGCAGATCTTGGAGAGAACAGGTTTGTTGTTATAAAGATTCTCAAGATTGTTCCTCAAAAACAGATAACGCTTGCTGAGGCTAAAAATTACATTAAGTTGAGGCTTTCCCGCAGGAAGCTGAGAGAAAAAGAGAAAGAGTTTCTGAAAGAGCTAAAAGAGAAGTATCATGTAAAAGTACAGAGAGAAAATCTGAACTGTATTTTATAAATTAAACCGGTGGGCATAGCCCACCTTACCCGTCACTCATTATAGTTTTCAACAGCTTTCTTGATCATCTCTTTCGCAACATCGCTGCCTTTGAACTCTCTAACCTTTACCCACTTTCCAGGCTCAAGGTCTTTGTAGTGCTCAAAGAAGTGCTTGATTTCGTTCAGTGTGGCTTCTGGAAGGTCTGTTATCTCTTTAATATTTTTAAAAGTCAGGTCAAGCTTATCAACTGGAACTGCAAGGATTTTTTCATCCTGCCCACTCTCATCTTCCATTACAAGAACGCCAATAGGTCTGCATCTGATGACACTTCCAGGAACTACTGGTTGCCTGGAAATGACAAGAACATCAATCGGGTCTCCATCGTCAGCAAGTGTGTTTGGAACAAAGCCGTAATTTGCTGGATAGAACATCGGAGTAAAAAGGAACCTATCAACGAAAATCGCACCGCTTTCCTTATCTACTTCATACTTAACGTTTGAACCTTGAGGAATTTCTATGACGGCATAAATATCTTCCGGGATATTCTTTCCAGCGGGTATTTTTCTTACATCCATTTTTTCCTCCCACAAATATTTGGTGGAATTAATTATATCACTGTCCACTTTTCACTGCTCACTATTTAGATATTGATTGACAATTACTAAAAAAGTTAATATTATCTAACAAAAGAGGAGGT
>CAJXJV010000287.1 GCA_913055135.1 uncultured Desulfurobacterium sp.
ACTGCCCTGGAGACGGGGTGGGAAAGTAGGGCGGTGCCAGGCTTTTTTATTTTGTTTTCGATGTATGTTATCATTATGATATGAAACTCAAGGTATTAACTGTTCAATTTCTATTTTTACTGATTCTTCTCTTCCAGGATCCTGCTATCGCAGGTAATATAAAGCTCTACCTGCCAATGACTTATCCAGGTTCTATTGGCTATTTCCTTCTTCCAGATTATTCAAAAAATACAAAAATTATTGTAGGGGTTAATGGGAAAAAGTATGAATTTCCTGTTGTCTTTAAAAAGGCTTACTTTGCAATTCCTTATGGTGCAAAAGGGACTGTAGCTGTCTCTCTTAAAGAAGGAGAGAAAAACTTATTTTTAAAACTTATTCCTGTTAAAGAAAAGAAATACAGGATATCTCGAATATGGGTCAAGGAAAGAAAATTGACAAAGAAGCTGATAGAGAGGATAAAAAAAGAAAGTACTCTTTTAAGGAAAACCCTGAGAACAATAACTTCTAAAAAGTTCAGGGAAAACAGATTTTATTCACCTCTTAAAAAACTAATCATTACAACACCTTTTGGAGCAAAAAGGATTATTAACGGGAAAAAACGTTCAATTCACTGGGGAGTTGATTTAAAAGCGCCATCAGGAACACCTGTTTTTGCAAGTCTTTCTGGAAGAGTTGTCCTTGCTCGGAACTTCTACTATACAGGGAATACTGTAGTTATAGACCACGGACTTGGTATCTACACCCTTTATGCTCACCTATCTAAGATTCTTGTTAAAGAAGGTCAGATTGTGAAGGCAGGACAGAGAATAGGTAAGGTTGGTTCTACAGGTAGATCAACGGGTCCTCACCTTCATTTCGGAATCTATGTTAATGGAATTAAGGTTGATCCGATTCTGGCTTTCAAGCTACATTCGTTATGAATCATGGGTGGAATTTCTCCATTACTTCTATGACCTCTTCATCTGTTGTCTGTGAAAAATTCTGATAGAACTGTCCAACTGCATTGAAGAATTCAGGTGCATAGAGAACGATCAAATCATCGACTAACTGTTGAAACTCCGATACCTTATCTGCTGGCATAACTGGTACTGCAAGAATAATCCTTCCAGGATTTTCTTTCCTCAGAGACATTATTGCAGCCTTCACAGTGAGCCCTGTTGCTATACCATCATCAACTAAAATAACGTCTTTTCCTTCGAGATTTATCCTTGATTTTCCTCCGAGATATTTTTCTTTCCTTCTTTTAATTTCTTCAATTTCTTCCAGAGCTTTTCTCTCAATATAGTCTTTTGAAATTCCCATTCTGTAGGCAACATCATCAGTGATTGATGGATTCATCAGAATATAACCGTCTTCTGTTACTGCAGCTATGGCAAATTCCTCGTTGAAAGGTGCTCCAATTTTTCTTGGGATAACAAGCTCTATTGGTGCATTTAAGGCTTCGGCTATGGGTTCAGCAATTTCCACACCACCCCTTGGAATTGCAACTACAACAGGTTCTTTTAGAGTATCGTTGTACTTTCTCAGAATTGCCTGAGCCAACAGCTCGCCAGCTTCTCTTCTGTCTCTGAATACCATAATTTCCTCTCAAATCAATTTTAAATTCAATTTAATCTTCAATCAGTGAATAGAGTAGTTTTATCTCTTCAGCCCATATTGAAGGATCTATAGTTTCAAGGATTAAAGGGATGTTGTTTAGTCTTTCGTCGTTCATGATAAATCTGAATGCATCAAGTCCAATATTTCCTTTTCCGATAGAATGGTGTCTATCAACTCTGCTTCCTAATTGTGACTTTGCATCGTTCAGGTGCATCCCTTTTAGATACTTGAATCCTACGACTTCATCAAACTCTTTCATTGTCTTTTCATAGGATTTTTCGGTTCTTATGTCATATCCTGCAGCGAACATGTGACAGGTATCAAGACAGACTCCTATTCTCGATTTGTCTTTCACCATGTCAATTATCTCTGCAAGGTGTTCAAATCTGTAGCCGACGTTGGATCCCTGACCGGCAGTGTTTTCAAGAACGAGGATTACCTCTTTTGTCCTTTCCAAAATTTCGTTTATGGAACCAGCAATGATTCTTAAACATTCCTTTTCGGAAACCTTTCTGAGGTGGCTTCCGGGATGGAAATTGAGGTATTTCAATCCCAACTGGTAGCATCTATTTACTTCATCAACGAAGACTTCTATTGATTTTCTTCTTTTTTCCTCTTCTGGATTACCTAAGTTTATCAGATAACTGTCATGGGGAAGAATGTGTTCTGGAGAGATTCCT
>CAJXJV010000288.1 GCA_913055135.1 uncultured Desulfurobacterium sp.
ATTTTCCAAATTCAAGGAAGCAACTGCTGAGGAAATCTCTAAACACTCTCATGAGCTTCCAGAATACCGTTTAGCTTTTGTGTATGGTCCTATATCCTATGAAGACATGGCTGGAGATATGGCCGATTACGTAAGGTTTTGGGAAGAGGAAAGAGAAGTTTTCTTAGTGCTGAAGAAGGAGCTCCCAATGGCTAAAATCATAGACTTTGAAGAGGAACAGTTTAGAAAGACCGTTCAGAGAACCCTTGAGCTCCTGGAAATTTGCAAAGAGTGCCCTCACTTTGGAACTCCTGATAAAGTCTGTAAAGCCTGCCCTCACATGCGGGAGTATCTTTCACATTCAAGTTTGAGCAAGGAAGAAATTGACTTTTTCTTTAGTATTTGACTCTCTCTTTGGCAATTCCAGGTCAAAAATTAAGCATTGGACACTTTGCGGTCATTTTTCGGACATCTTAGCCTTTTTCACTCTTTTCTTTGTTTCTTCCCAATTAAAGGCATTTCTCCATTGTAGAAACTCAATCAGTCCTACTGCTGGAATGATCCACCCTTTACCGCACTTAAAAGCTCCTAAATCTTCTCTCGCTATAGGGTTGCTTAGCACTCTGTAGATAGTTCTTTCGGAAACTCCTAAAAGCTCTCTTACCTGTTTTAGAGTGAGAAAAGGCGGTAAGTCCTCTAAATACTCATCAAGGCTTTTACATCGCCACTTAGCTCTCCTTATAACGATAAACTTCACCGCTGGAGTCCACCTATATACCAAACTCTGGAAGGTCAAAATGCCAGCCTTTAGAATCCACCAGAGCTATAATGATTTTAGCTTCTGGATACTCCTTGAGCTTTTCAAGGAGCTCCTCTTGATACCTTTTCATTCTCTCTTCATCTTCCTTGTTGAATGCGTATTCCGTTACTAAAATGAATACGCCCTCTTGTTCTCCTTTAAGGTTCTTAACTTCTTTTTCCAGCCTCTCAATTCTTCTCCTTAAGTCCATCTAAGAGCTCCTCTAACTGCTTTATCTTCTTTTCGAGTTCAAGAGTCTCGTGAGCTTTAAGAGCAGTCTGGACTGCATAGACAATGGCATTAGCCTGCTGAGGCTTCATCTTCCCGTCTTTAACGGCATTAACTACTTCCTCCAAAAGCAGGAAGATATGTTTAGGCTTGGACAGCTTTAATTTCTTTGGCTTGTAATTACTCGGCATTTTTACCCTGTTTTTACCCGAAATTTCCCGATTTTCCCTACTTTTGTGCTAAAGATTTAGCCCTGGAGTTCTTGAAATGGCATTAATTGACACTTCTAAAGGCTACAAGTCCCCCTATCCCCTGCTGATCTGCTTTAATGCGGGTCCTTCTGACATTCTTCAGTTGCGGGTGGGCGAGCCGCAAAAAGCGAGAGAATTTTAGTTTCGTCGTCGCTGTGTCGTCGTCGCAATAAAAAGACCTGGAAAGAAAGCCCAGAGCTCCTGAGAGAAGTTATTAACTCTTTTGGAATTTATGAGCAAAAAGTTAATAATAAATTATTAACCAATCAGGTCGTAATACCTTGATTCGCTTAATCTTTTTATAGTTAATCTCAGGTTTGATTCGCTATAACAAACAATTATTTGTTATAGCGAGGTTTCTCAAAGAAGGGAAAGCTTGTTATTTGTTGCGGTTTCTTAAATCATCCAGTAATTCCTTTTCTCTTATTTTATTTTCCTTCATTCTCTGGAGTATTCCTTCAGAGACACGTACTAAATCACGTCCACACTTGGGACATTTCGGAACTTCATTAGGCACTTTAATCCCATCGCAAGAATCACAATAGTTGCAACAATCACGATTTAGACATACCCAAAGCTCAGCTTCCATAATCCCTCCCTATTTTTCTAATAGTGAACTATCAACTACAGATCCTCAGCTATTCTGTGAGCTATGTGTTTTAGCTTCCCCTTATGCTTTCTTAAAACTTCGGTTATTATTGCTGATATACTGACTTCAAACTCTTCTGCCGCTTCTCGGAGCTCCTTTTCTATGGATTCAGGAACGGCAATGGAAAGCCTAACCTTTCTCCTCTTTTGATAAGACTTCCTTCTTTTATCCTCAAAGTCTAATTTCTTAGCCATCTCTAACCCCGATTAAAGAGGAAAGCTTTCCTCTTATCTCCTCTGTAAATCCTCTGTCTCTTTTCGGAATCCGGAGCTCCCATATAGGCTTTTTCTCTCTTAAAGCTCTCTCAAAAAGAACTCTGTTGGGTATTATCTCGTAAGATAGGGAACTCTGCCTCACTTCCTCCTC
>CAJXJV010000289.1 GCA_913055135.1 uncultured Desulfurobacterium sp.
TCCAGCCTGCAGAAGAGAAAGGGATAGGTATCCGGGAGGAATTTTGATTCTTGAAGGAGAGTTCCTCAAAAAACACAAAGAAGAAATCATGAACAGGCTAAAGAATGCGGAGGAGGAAGAAAAAACCTTTAGACCCTTAAACAGAATCCTTTGGATTGAAGAAGACGGTGATACCGTAAAAATTGCCCTTTCTAACTCTCACATTGCAAGAAAGTTGGGAGACGCTCTTGAACAGTCCTTCAAAGGTGAACTTGAAATAAAATACAAAGAAAACGAAGAGTTCGTTGAAATTCGCTGGAAAAGAGATTAGAAAATAAAAACCCCTCCCGTTGCAGGGAGGGGCAATAATTTTTTCTTGTTTACTTAACGAAAGGATTAGCGTAAAGGAGAATGAGGGCTATAACGAGTCCGTAGATGGCGAGTGCTTCAATGATAGCAAGACCGATGAACATGGTTGTTGTAAGCTTTCCAGCCATTTGTGGGTTTCTAGCCATTCCTTCACAAGCACCTCTTACAGCTTGACCCTGTCCAGCACCAGCACCTGCAGCAGCAAGACCAATTGCGAGTCCAGCTCCAAGTGCAGAGAGTGCTTTTACCAGCCCGCTGGTTGCTGCTCCATCCTGACCAGCAAAAGCTGGAATTACTCCTGCAAGGAGGAGAACAAGCGCGTAGAACATCTTTTTCATGCTTTACCTCCGTTTAGTGTTCTTCAAATTCTTCTATTGCCGAAGAGATGTAAACTACTGTCAGAATGCAGAATATAAATGTCTGCAGGAAACTGTTTGCGAATACCACAAACTCTCCTGTAACGGGAATAAAGAACGGAACCAGAATCATGAGAACCATAACTACCATCTCGTCACCGTACATGTTACCAAAGAGACGGAATGAGAGAGACAGTATTCTGGATAGATGAGAAATAACCTCGATGGGAAACATTAGTGGAGCCATTATTGGAATGGGACCTGCAAAGTGCTTTAAGTAGTTGATGAGTCCGTGCTTCTTCACACCTTCGTAGTTATAGACGAGGAAAGAAATTATTGCCAGTGCAAGGGTTGTATTTAAGTTTGCAGTTGGCTGTGTAAATCCAGGGATAAGTCCCATAAGGTTTCCAAAGAGAATAAATACTGCAAGCCCAGCAATCAAGGGAAAGAATTTTCTGCCATAGCTTCCCATTGCATCTTCAAGTGTATAGACAATGAATGAAGTCAGAGATTCAAAGACGTATTGAACTTTGTCCGGGAACTTTTTGAGGTTCTTACCCAGGATGTAAGCAAAAACAAGAACAACCGCCATCATGAGCCATGTCATTGTAACATGATCAGGAATTCCAACAATCTTTATGATTGCTCCGTGTTCCATCTTCTCCACTCCTTGTAGTGTTTTGCTACAGACAAAATCAGTCCTACGTTGGTAACAACAACCGCGAGAATTATAGCAAAGAAGTTAATAGGAGTAAACATAGATATACCTATTAGAAGAGAAGCTATGAGTATATATCGCCAGAAAAATCCAGGTTTAGGAAAGTGGTTGACTGCTACCTGTTCAGGAAGTCTTCGAGAAAATCTGATGAGAAGGATGTGATCAAAAACCATTAGAGTATAACCTATAGTGAAAGAGAAGAGAAACTGGAAATTCCAGTCTGTTAGAAGTCCGGAGATAAAGAAACTGACGGCAAATAAGATAAAGAGAATGAAGAGCAGATTTCCAACAAACAAATCAAATTCTTTCATTTTGCAACCTTTTTGAGTTCTCTGTAAAGGTTTTTCAGTCCAGCGGCAAAGCCTGCCAGTAGCCAGAAAATAGTCATCCATGGAAAGGTGGAGAACTTTCGGTCAAGGTAATAACCGATAGCGATTCCAATAATGATGGAGAGGGCAAACTGAACCCCCACCATCATATAAGAAGTTTTTTCTATGTAATTCTTAAGCTTACCCATGCCTTTCTTTCCGGGTTAATATTACAGCAATAGCAAGCATGAGAAGAGCAAAAAGAAATACTCCCGCAAAAAGTAACCAATAGTATTTAAGCGTCTCTTCCATCCTTTTCCTCTCCCAAAGAAATTAACAAAGCACCCGATAACGTAAAGGCTACATACCAGCATACCGAAAACAAAGTTGTTTTAAGTCCAAGTTCTTCATGGACAAAGGGTTGAACAAAAGCAAACACTAATCCTGCTACAGCAACGTTCAAGAACTGTTTGCCAATCTCCGTAAAAGCCTTTTTCCAGTTCAACGCTACCTCTTAAAGTATGTCAGCAATTTCCTTAA
>CAJXJV010000290.1 GCA_913055135.1 uncultured Desulfurobacterium sp.
TAAACTGTCTAATTTCGGACACCGTGTCCGTTTTTAGACACTCATTAAGCCAGTTGGCTACTGTTTGATGGTTAACATCTAACTGTTTAGCTATTTCTCTAATGCTATATCCCTTTTCTTTAAGCTCTCTTGCCTTTTGAACTAAATCCTCTTTCTTC
Source organism: uncultured Desulfurobacterium sp. (assembly GCA_913055135.1). Lineage (GTDB taxonomy): Bacteria > Aquificota > Aquificia > Desulfurobacteriales > Desulfurobacteriaceae > Desulfurobacterium. The sequence continues at coordinate 159 of CAJXJV010000290.1, forward strand.
TCGCTCTTTATGTCCGATAACCATCTTCTGATTGTTCTGTCGGAGACTCCGAAAAGCCTTTGAATGTTAACCTCGTCAACTCCGGAAAGGTAAAGTTGCTGTGCACAGAGCTTCCGCTCCTCTGGTCTTAATGCAAGTCCGTGCTTCAGGTTGTGTTTGATTGCTTCCATTCTGTAGTGGAGCTCGTCTTTTATGTTTAGCGGTTCGCCTTCTATGTATTCTCTTCCGATTCTCCTGCTTGCCTCGATTCTGTGAACTCCGTCAACTACCCAGACTCTTCCGTCTTCCCTTTCCCACACCTTTATCGGGTCAAACTCGACTCCGTTCTCCATAAGCTCTGCATACTCCTTTACTTTCTCCTCTACCGTTCCAGTTATGACTCTTGGAAGTAGTCCCTGCGGAACTTCTAACCCTGAAATCCTGTATTTCACAACCTTCGCCATCCTTACTCCTCCTTTTCAGGGTTTTTGGAAGGTTGTTCGGTGCTTTTCTGTCTCTGTTTTCTTCCTTCAAGATAACTTGAGTAAAAGGTCTTTTCCGAAGGTCGCAACGAAATCTGCAATTGAGTTTTATCGGGGTTTTCTTCTTTAAAAGGGGAGGCAGGCTTACCTCTGCCTGCCTCAAGAGGAGAGCGATCCCATACATCGGTGGAGGTAAAAACAGACTTGCCGGAGTCGGAGGGAAGGACTTCCTGAGTATCAGAAAGCTGTAGATGAAGAGATTTCAGCTCTTGTAGAATACTTTCGGACTGAGTTAAAAGGTTGTGAAGATGTGGAGCATTACGACAAAAACGTTCAAGAGCTTCAGGAGTCCCTGAAAGAAGCAGGCTGGAAAGGAAGATAATAACTTCGAGCTGAGCATACTGGACAAGTGTTAAAGCTTCTCTTAATGTGAAGCTGTCAGGATTTTCTTTGAGTCTTTTCAGAACTTCTTCAAATATGGTTGCTTCCGCCTTCATTTTTTCTCTCCCCCTGTTTCTTTGTGATTTCCTCCTTTTGTGGTTTTTGTAACTTCTGGAGATTGAAGGAAAACTACGCTTTCTGGAGACTGAAGAAAAACTACAGTCCTTTCGTTCTGAAAACTCTTGATGTATCTCCCGACATCCCTGGCAGAGGTTTTCTCCGAGAGAAGTTTCTGGATCGCATCCGATAGCTCTTTCTCCTCGTCAGGAGAAAACTCAATTCCGCTCGCATCTTCAAGTTCATCGAGGAGAGAGAGCGCTATTTCACGTTTTTCTTCCTCAAGCGCTGCATCACTTAAAAACCTGAACACTGCAGCTAACCAGGCTTCTGCTGTGATTCTCATTTTTTCCCTCCAGTAGTTAGCTCCTGAAGTGCTCTTGTCAGGACAATGGACTCGTCCTGGGGTTCTTTGTCTGTCAGTTTGAGGGTAATTTCGGTTTGAGAGATGTTGTCAATAACTACCTTCACTTCCCTATTCCCTTTTGCCTCTTGCCTTTCGCCTGATACCTTCCTATCTTTCATAGCAACCTCTATGCTGGGTTTTACGATTCCGTAATAGACAGCCACGGCGAAAGTTGAAAGCACTATAAGAACGTCAAAGTTCTGTGTCATTCTTCACCTCCTCATCTGCTGGCAAGGAGAGAACAAACCAGGTAATCAGGAACAGGAGGGCGAGATATTCCATCACTCGCCCTCCCTATCGGATTTCTTGAATTCCTCTTCAACCCTCAGCTCAAGAGCAATCAGCGTTACGATTGCCTCCTTGATTTCCTTCCTTATTACCATCCTTTCAACTTCCGTTATCTTTTCGTCCCTGATTGCATCTGCATATTTCTCTATCACTTCTGCTGTTTCTTTCATTACCTTTGCAGCTTCAAGCCCTCTTTCAATTGGTTCAAACTGCTCTGGAAGTTCCACCACGACACAGTTGCAGAGGTCCGCAAGCCCTTCAACAATTCCAATTGCTCCGTTTGCGACCATCTGGCAGACCTTTGGGAAGGCGACAACTTTGTCTTTGTAGAGGATGTCAACCATCTGGTACTCTGAAATGCCCAACAGCTTTGCAGTTGCAGGAACAGTCTGACCTTGTGAAAGTAGCTTCTGCACTCCTTCTTTCAGGATTTTGTTCCCTACCTTTTTCCAGAACTT
>CAJXJV010000291.1 GCA_913055135.1 uncultured Desulfurobacterium sp.
AAAAGCTCAGGGAATTAATCTGTGCAGTTACTGAGTCTGGCGAGAGTAAAATAGATCCTGTCCTTCAGGAAATATGGGAAAGACTTGATTCTGATGAAGAGATTTCCCTTGAAAACCTAAAACCTGAAAGCAGGAAACTTGTCATCATCATTGACGACCTTGACAGACTCATTCCCGAGAATGCTTTCAGGATGATTGAGAGTATAAGATTTTATTTTGACGTAGAAAACGTGATGATTATCATGGGCATAAACGATAGAGTTCTTGAAACTTACGTTAAAGAAAGGTTCTATGTCAGCAATGACGATACCAGCTATTCAGAAAATTTCCTCGAAAAGATATTTAACTACTCTTATTCCTTATCTTCTTCAAAGATTAACAACATTCATCTGAGATGTCTTGGAAATGAAGAGAAAGAAAAGGTAAGAGAAATCCTTTCAGATATTAACCTTTACCTTACCCACCGAAAGTGGATAAAAGTGATAAACAGAATCATAGAAAGAGAAAATTACGCTGAGAACCTGGTTGATTCTGTATTTAAAGCTCTAATTTACGAACTCTATCCGGAGTTTGAGTATTACAGCCGTAGATATCCAGACATTGACTTTTTAAGAATTCTGAAAGGGAATGCGGAAAGCCATCAGGAAAAGGTAGCTCTTGAAAAATTGCTCTCAGATACAACATTTCTAATTCATCCCGATAGAACTGCCGAAAAATTAAGCAAGGCATATATTAGAAACGTTGGAAGATATGAAGCTGAGGATGAGGCATGATTACAATTGATGATTTTGTTACAAGAGGACACCAGCTCTACGAGAGTGAAGATGGAAGAAGAGAAATTCTTGACCTTATGCTGTCCTATCTAAAATCCGGGAACGAAAAGAAGATAGCCTACTTTCTACACGATATACACCGGATACTTTTCGGGAAAGCTCGCATCTTCTGGGATTCAGTAATTCCAAACCTTTACACCCTTCAGAAGAAAAAAAAGAAAATCCAGAAAGAATTTCTTGAATTCTTCCTGAAAGAAAATATAGATGTTTTTACCGGTATCTACTCAATAATCAAACACAACGAGTACATTCTTTCGGACTATCTACCTGTTCTGGTCAGGTTTCTACCTGTTGCAGAGCCTCCACCAGAATACTTTGTTGACCTGTTTCTGATACTCTGCGATGTGCTGACAAATTCCTCTAAGTTTGAAGATAAGCTCTATCGCCAGATGATTGAGAAACTGAGCATAAAGGCACTTTACAGGTATATGTTTGATGAAAATCTCATAGCTGAAAACTTTTTCTTCAGAGAAGAACTTTTCAGGGTCCTGGACGAACTCAAGGGAATGGAAGCTTATCCTGAAATGAAAAAAATTTACCGAAGAGCCATAAAGAATCTTGAGGGAACATACACCATAACAGGAAAATTTGACCTGAAATCGGCATCTCTTTTAATCCTTTACAAATTTTCTTCTTCACTAAAAGCTTTGAAAAATACAGGAAAGAGCAATGAACAGAAGTTGAGGGAAATTCTACGCCTGATTGTTGAAAATGAAGAGGAGATAAATTTCTTTTACAGAGAGAGGTGCATAAGATTGAAAATCACCGGAATAGAGGAAAAAACTGACAGGTTTATAAAAACTGCTATCGGTAAAATAAAAGATGGTCTATCTGAAACAGGAGAAATGTCAGGATTCAGAGCAGGCTACACATCTTCTGAGATATCCGATTCACTCAGCAGGCTTTTATAAACGGGGTAGAACTCTTTCCTGTAAACTTCACTGCAGAGAGGATAATCAAACTCCATTTCCTCTGGAAGGTTCCTCATACCAGAGGATATAAGAATATCTGCTACTTTATAAATGTAATCCTGCTTTTTAGAATTAGAAGCTTTCCACACATAGAAGAACTCGCAGAGAATCTCTTTGAATTCAGAAAGGTTGAAAATAGAACTTTTTACAAAAGCCTCAATACAGTCAGGATAGTACTTTATCAGCAGGTTGTTACTGGCATTGATACTTTTTAAAACGTTAATAAGTGTTTTGTAGTTCTCGTAAAGTTCTGTCCATATACTTTTATCTTTTGTTAACTCAATCAGTCTTCTAAGCGTTGTTCCCCTGTTTGCATAGGCTGTTGTATAGTTCTTATTCAGCCTGATAGCTTCATTGTACGATTCAACAGATTCTTTGTAGTAATTGACAGCATTATCACTGTTTCCCCTTTCTTGCTCTATCTCTCCAAGTCTTTGCAGTGCAATTCCTCTGTTGTTGT
>CAJXJV010000292.1 GCA_913055135.1 uncultured Desulfurobacterium sp.
TATGAGCTTATAGGGATCTGTATTTTTATTACCCTCTGATGTGGTTGCTATGAAACTGTCTGGAGAACAAACATTCTTGGGCACTACATCAATTTGATATCCACTACCCTGTCTTACTATATCCACATTAGCATTCTTAGCTTTTTTAATTGTATAACCTGAAGTGTCGGAAAATACGTTGTAACTATTTGCCCCTTTTACGTGTGAAGCAACGATATCCTTTATCTTCCCTACCTTAACCTTTGAAAGATCAACGTTTAGTAGTCCAACTTCTTTCAGAACTTTTTTCTGATATTTCTTTTCCTCTGGAGTAATGTGGAAGTAAATAGGAATATAAGGTAAAACATCATAGTATTCTAAGAAAGTTCTTGTTGAGGTAGAACCAACCCACCCTAAATTGAATCCGCTACCTTCACCAGAAGAAGAAGTAAATACAAATGCTCTTTTCTCTCCAGGCTTGAGATTAGAAATTTTGAAAACAGACCAGCCAAAAGAAGTATAGGTAGACCTACTACCAAAGAAAACGAGTGCTCTTGTCTGTTTTATGGTTTTGAATTGGAAAAGCCCCAAAACATTTACGTTAAGCGTCTTAGAACCTTTATTCTCAATAATTCCAGAAATGTAGACTTTCCTACCTCTAAACTCCACTTGAGCTCCTCTAACTACAACTTCATCATTTCCATAGTTTTTTAGGTGGTAAACCGAAAAGTTTTGCTATTTTATCTCCGAAATCTTCACTTGGAGGTAGTAATCTTCCTTCGGTTAGAATGAGTTTACTCATTGCAAGACGTTTAAACGAACCTTTCAACTCCTTAAAAGCAGCAAGAACTTCTGCCTTCGGAGTATAAATGTTACTTTTGTTTTTCTTTACAAACCGGAGAAGCCTATCAGCAGAGCTTCTTTCAAGGTTGTGAAATCTCTCCCAATCCCGCATTTCTTTTTTCATTCGCTGATTGGCTAAAACTAAGAGCTTTTTAAGCTTAGGAATGTAAATACTTTTTGGAGTTTTACTTATAATCTCTTTCAAGGCGTCTACTGTATCTGTTCCTATCCTCGGAAAGACTACTCTAAATCCCCAGTTTTCAGGAGATATCAAATCGGGAGGATGATGGAACCACTTTTTGCCTTTGTAATTTCCATTGAAGGAATGAGCATTATCCGTCTTAACAACTATTTTGTACTTTCCTGCTTCCAGTACGTTTTCTTCAAACACTAAAGCATTTTTCGCATCACCCCCCGCCGGTAATGATACTGAGTAGGAAGGATACTTTTTGCCATTGGAGGATAGCATGTAGCCATAATCAAACCACTTCGAGGAACCAAATACACTGTCAAAATTATTTAAGTTCTTTTCTCCAAGAACAACGAAATATGCTTTGGTAGTAATAGGAAGAATAAAGTTTTTCTGGATACTTACATTGTCTCCAAGTTTTGTGTAGTTAATTTCTCCGGTTTTTAGGATGGTTTTTAGACTCTCTAGGAGAACGGATATCTGCTGGTTGAAAAACTTTTTGTATTCGGGATATTTCCTTGACAAATAGAATACACTGGGAAGGTCGTAAATATTTTCCTTTTTGTGAGCAAAGAAAAGTGGAAGCTTAGAATAGCTACACTTTGCTCCATTTTTTATAAGTATTTCTGCTATTCTATAGAAGGTATCTTGCCATGGTTGAGAAGCCTTAAATTCTTTTTCAAGAACCATATCTAAAGGATAGTTTCCCTCATTATCTGTGGAATTGATATTCGCTCCATGCACAATAAGAAACTTTACAATTGGAACTATTTCCTTGTTTTTCAAATAACCTTCTAAATCTGCCTTCCATTTTTCTACTGGAAGAGTTTTTACTAAAAACATTAAAGGAGTATATCCATTTTTATTAACAGCATTTACATCTGTTCCGTTTTTAACAAGTAGTTCAACAAACTTCATATTTAAACTGTGTTTTAGTGCATAGTGCAGTGGAGTGTTTCCGTGAATATCTTTTACGTTAACGTTAGCACCGCTTTCAATAAGCAATTTAGCCATCGTGTAATTCTTTTTCGATAAGGCAAAATACAAAGGTGTAAAACCATCAAAATCTTGATCGTTTACATTCGCTCCTAACTTTAACAACTGTTTAACGAGAGGAGCATTGTTGTAAACTACAGCCCAATGTAGCAAAGTTTTCCCTTTTTTATCTTTCAGATTTAATACATCATTATGAATCTTTCCTTGAGCTATTAAATTTAGTAACCTTTGTACAGAATTTTCATCACCTTTTT
>CAJXJV010000293.1 GCA_913055135.1 uncultured Desulfurobacterium sp.
GAAGTTACTTCCCACATCTGCTATGAACCTTATCATTAATCACCTCAACTCAAATGTTACTTCATTGTAACCCTTGTAGAAAACGTTGGCAACTTCATCCCTTTCACAGATTGTATGAGAAATACGGAAGAAAAATGAATCTTCAAACTCTTCATAACGGAGGAGGGGAACAGTATAAAGCTGTGATTTATCTGTAAGAACAGTTATCTCCTTGTTTCTGTCTCCAAATGTAAATGAACCTTCTGTTGCCCCAGGACATCCACGAGCGGTTACTATGTAGTTCACCGGCATATCAAGTTTCACTTCTTTTCCTTCAAGGTAAAAGATTTCTTCTTCTTTCCCACCATTGTGTGTTCTGTAGAAAAGAGTTCCCCTTTCAAAAGATTCGGGAATTAGAGTAATGATCCCAAGCCTGATTGACATCGGATACAGATCTTTAAAGTAGAGTTTATATACAACTTTCACCGTTTCTGAAAACCAGTACTCTTTGAAAATTGAAACAAACGGAAGGTTAATCGGTTCTAAATTTCTCACCTTGAAAAAACCGTCCTCAAAGGCATACGAAACACCAACCTTTGAAGAAAGGTCTGTTATTTGTTCTCCCTTTTGAGTGGCAATCAAAGTATGGAATGAAAAGAAATCTGCACCATAGGATATGTCCTCGTAATAACCGTGTTCAACAGTTCCTATAAGTGGTTGAGAAGATTTATTTTTGAATACAAGCTCTTTCAAAGCAAGTCCCTTATTCTTTATCAGAACAGCCCTGTGATAAGGGGTTTCAATAACAAAGTATCTTCCTCTGTGAAAGTATCTGACAGAAAAAGGAACTGTATTCCCTCTATTACGTTCTATCTTCTCAGAGGCAGTTTGCCGCTCCGCAGTTAACAATGAATAACCCATCAGATTTCTGAAGAGGAGATACTTTTCATCCGTTGTATTCGTTCTAAAATCACTTCCCCATAAGAAACAGAGGTTTTTCCAGAGTTCTTTACTTCCATTCTTCTTAATTTTCTCGTAAAGCCTGTAGCATTGAGTATTCATTTTTGCTGAATCTCTTCCGGTTACAGCCCACCTCGTTACATTGTACTTATCCTGCTTCTTCGTCCTTATAGGATACTCCGAAGTAGAAATTGAAATTTTCTGCGGGTTACTTTTCAGTTTGAGAATTTCTGAGGGTAAAGAAAACCTGAGCGGGAAAGAATCGCTAACAACTTCGAGGATATTTCGTAACCTTCTAAAATCACTCCCCCCTTTCGTAAAGTTCAAACTTCCCGGAATGTACTCAAAAACTTCTGCATCTCCCACATACAAAGGAAGAGAGAAAGGTCTCATAGAAAACCTTTTCTCTAAAAAATAAATATAGTCTTCTATGTCAATATCTCCCCAGACAAACCGCTGAAATTTTTGAGTCATGTAGGTATCAGCCCAGAGAATTTTAAGACCTTCATTCTCCGCCACTTCCCAGAGTTTCAACTCTCTTTTCCATTCATTATCTTTAACAGCATTTGCCCAATCAAATATAAATGACTCAAAACCAAACTCTTTTAACAGTTTCACTGCGCCAATAGAATAGACCATCTCGTTAAGGAGGAAAACTTTCGGAACTTTCCCAAAAAGTTCTTCGAATACGTCAATTCCAAATTCTACGTTTTTCCTGTTAACCTCGTAAGGTATCAGCGGGAATATTGCCTGTGTATAGGAAGATGCTACAAGTTCGACTTTCCCTTCTCTCTCTAATTTTTTAACATCTTCAATAAACTCCGGGGAAATTTCAGCGATTTTTTCAAGTGTCCAGCCGTTAAACTCCAATCCTACTTTGAAACCCTCATAGGCAAGTTCTAAAAGCGGATAATAAACTTCATTTATAATGTACTCATAGTGAGATTCTGGAATTGAAGAATAGAGAAGATTATGGTGAAAAACTATGTAAGCAGGTACTTCCTGTCTCATTCTACAGATACCTTTATCTTACTCAAAATTTCTTTCTCTCTCTCTTCAACTTCACTTCTACTTTTTCCCCAGACAATATATCCCATTAGTTTAATAAGTGGAAGTTTATAAATTTCATGAAGCCTGCCTATGTCCATTCCCGGCTGGCAGTAAACTTTAAATATTGCATTTTCAACTTCCGGGATTTCCAATTTCTTTAAGTTGCCCGACTTTTCTTCGGTAAATACATATCTTAATCTTACTACATTTTTAACTCTGTAAATCAGGTCACCTGTATCACACCTTCCTGTAAGCTGAATCTCTACTG
>CAJXJV010000294.1 GCA_913055135.1 uncultured Desulfurobacterium sp.
GCCTCCTTTTCATATCCTTACAGGTGCTTTCACTATGTCGATTATTATCCTGTCATCGTCAGGGTCGTCGTTTAGTTTCTCCCGGAGGATTTTGTCTTCCCTGAAAAAATCATCGTAGTAGCAACCGTCGTGGAGACAGATGTCTGCAAGTCCAACTTTGCCTTCCTTTTTTGAATAGGTCTGCACTTTCAATCTCACGTAGAGTTCTCCTTTCTCTATCGGTTCTTCACACAGAAAGCAGATGTAGTCCTTACGTGCTATTGGCACGGTTACCCCCTAATCAAGGTTTTAGCCTGTAAACTTTCCTTAATCTCCATGTGGCTCTTTTGCCCATTACCCTTGTGTAGAACTTGAAATCAACCGTCCCATCTGTGTTTTCATCTATTTCTTTCTTCACTCCAGCTTTACCGAGCCAGCGAATGAACTCTTTGATGCTCGGTCTCTTCTCACTTCCGAGAATCACTCCTCCTTCGTGGGGAAGAAGCTCGATTTCAACTAATTTGGCTGGATTTGGACATTGTTCTGGATTCGCCAGAGTCGCCTTGAACATGGTTACCTCCTGAAAAGAGTTCAAGCTTCTATCCCGTTCTCCTCCAGTATTTCCTGCATTGCCCAGAGTTCTCATCCCACCACCCTCCATTTGGTTATTTCCAGAAATCTCCTTAGCTCTATGCCTTTTGCTTTAAAGTGAAGGAAGAAGCCTTCTCTGAAAAACGTTTCGACATCTACCTGATAGAGTTTTTCCTGGTAAACAACCTCAAGGGTTTCCAATCCATAGTCAGGTTCAGAGTGGAGAAACTTGCACAGGTGCCAGGGGAAACCAAAAGCCACAGATTTCTGGAACAGTCCATGAAAACCTTTTTCTTGTTTGCGAAGAGTTTTTGTGTAAAAATCGTAGTGGGCTATCTTGCGTTGTTTTCTCTTCTGCTCTCTTTCTTTTTTCTTTGTTTTTGGGTTTTGGATAGTATCAAGCTCTAAAAAGACTGTTCCTCCAGCAGTTATGAAGTAGGTTACTCCATCTGGATCTGTGAATCTAACCGGTCTGATTACAACGGTTTCTCTTACCTTCCCGCCTTTCATCTTTCACCTCTTACCATTTGAGTTCTTCCTCAGGGGCATACATAACAAGGCTCTGATAGAGTGTTACAAGCCTGCCGTTTCTTCTGGTTTTGCCTACTTTTCTGACGTGTCCTCTTTTTTCAAGGACTCTTATGTAGTTTCTGACAGTTGTTTCCCAGTTGATTTGAGCTTTTGACAGGTCGTAGGTTTCTTGGATTACATCTACAATTGCAAAGGTTCTCATACGTTTCAAAACGTCTGCTATCTCTTCTCTGGCTTTCATTGAACCCTCCTATACCTTGCCTTCGGACGCTTTGAAGTCTGTTTAAGAAGACCTTCTTTGTAGAGTTTCCTGATGAAGTTTGCAGTTGTCTTTGGGTTAATTCCAACTGCCTTAGCAACTTCTATTGGGGAGAAGTCTCCTTCAAGGCTCTCTATGTAGGAAAGGATTTTGAAGCGTGCAGTTTCCTTACCGGTTGCCTTTGGAATTTTTTTCTGAGTATCGGTGTTGTAGTCTGTTAAGCGGTAAGTATTGTGGTCAGCAGTTACTGGTTTCCAGCCTGTTAGCTTTTTCACTTCGTAAAGTTTTTCTCTCGTTGAACTTCTGATTCCAACAACTCTAAGGTAACCAGCGCGGGCAAGAAACCTTAAGTAATAGCCACAAACATATCTTGAAACCCCGGTTATTCTGGCAACATCGTTAACAGTAAAGACATCATTTACCTTCCTCAGAAACCGCCAGATCCTTTCAGCTGCTTCTCCTTTTTTTAAGGCTACTCTTGCCATTTCTAAGCCCCCTCAAAAGCTTTTCTGTTTTTGACAAAAACTCTTTTGACATCTACGTCGCTAAGGATTTCTTTGTTGTTTGCCACTGCATATCTTTCAAGAGCTTCCAGGGTAATGATTACCTGTCTTGTATTTCCACCTGTTTCGGTTTTCAAAACCTTGAAAGCATCCTGCGAAAGAGATGTCTTTTCGAGACAGGAGCTGGCTATCTTTTTGATATCTGAAAGCGAGAGAGGTTCAAGGTGGCGAATAACTCTTACTCTGCTGTGGAAAGCTCCAAACTTCCTGACCAGAGGAAGGAATTCAGGAGAACCCACGAGGAGTATTGGAACCTTAGCTTCGTCGTGAAGGTCCCGCAGGATTTCAACCATTCTTTTCTTTTCAACTAAGCGGTTGGTCTCGTCA
>CAJXJV010000295.1 GCA_913055135.1 uncultured Desulfurobacterium sp.
CAAGTTTTATCCCTTTATCCTTGGCTCCTTCAGGATAACCGTTAAAAAGTGCTTCTTGCAAAGCTGTTATCCATTGAATGCTCTTGTCCCTCAGGGATATTTCATGTCCCAGTATCTCCTTTGTGTACCAGTTAATCACTATTATGAGATTCGTCCATCCAAGACCATTTATCCAGAATAAAGAATAAGAAGGTTGTTTCTGAAAGATACACTTGACAAAACATTATCTATGATACATTTTTAACCACTAAATAGTGGTTAAAGGAGGAGACTATGGAAAGGAGGAGATTTTTAGGGGAATTTCTAAAAGCGGGTATGGGGGTTGCTGTTGGGTTAAGTATTGGTAACGTTTCAAGCTCAGCTTCTGAAAAGGTTAGTCCAGAACTACCGTTTCCTTACGTAAAGCTTGACCCTAAAAAGGTTGCTGATAAAGCTTACGAGGAGTATTACAGACACGAGTGCTGTAATGCGGTTTTCTCGTCGATAGTTGGAGAGTTGAAGAAGAAAGTTGGAGGACCCTACCTTGGAATTCCATCAATGATGTTCTGGTATGGAGGAGGTGGCGTTGCTGGTTGGGGAACAATCTGCGGAACACTTAACGGAGCTGCTGCTGTTTTTAATCTGATGTGTAAAGACTTTAAACCTATGATTGATGCCCTTTTTGAGTGGTATCAGACAGTACAACTGCCTACTTATATTCCCTGCAAGGGAAATTACTGTAAAATTCCCTTTCCAAAAAGTGTATCCCATTCCCCTATCTGCCATGTCTCTGTCCAGAGGTGGTGCAAGATAGCTACTGTTTACTTTAAGAAACCAATTCTCTACAACAGTAGAGAGCGTTCTGAAAGGTGTGCAAGACTTTCTGCTACAGTTGCAGCTAAAGCTGTTGAAATGTTAAACGCCTATCACTTTGAAGGATTTAGACCTAAGAAGATAAAAGGACAGGAAAAGACCAAAATGGACTGCCGTCTCTGCCACGAGATTACAATGCACGAGCTTTCATAGGGGAGGAGCTGCCTCCCTCTTTTAAAACGAAATTACTCTATCGTTCTGGATTATCCACTTTACTAAGTCGTTCACTGTGACTTTTTCAGCTCTTTCAAAGTACGTTTTTTTCTTTCTTCCCTTTCAAGGAGTTTTTCAGCAAGCATTAGAGCATTCCAGGTTACATCCTGTTTAGAAACTATTAAAACCTGCACGTCACCTCTATCCAGATAAGGATTACGCTAAAGGAGCGATGTACGTCACAGCAAACCTATTTAAAGGAATCGTCTACGAGCTTCCAGAACTCTTTTTCAACATATTGTTAAAGAAATTTAGAAAAGGGATTAGTGCAGTTTTGTTTTCCGTTAGTATTCCACTACTTCTGCTGTACAAGAAAAGGAGCTTTCTATCATCAACAATGAGCATGTATGGACAGTCAATTTCCTTTTCCAGGTAGTTTCCTCCAAGCCTTTTTATTTCTTCTTTGCAGGGAGTATCAAACTTTCCGATAGCAAGAAGCTTTATTCCTTTCTTTACATATTTCTCAAGGTTACCTCTACACCCAAATGTAAAAAGAGGGCGAATTCCGGCAACTTTTATTGACTTTTCGGCTGAGCTAAGGAGATGGAGGGCTGTTGATATTATTGTATCTTCTCCTTCTATCAGGAAGACATTAGAAGAACTTTGCAATGGAATTTGGAGATGTTCAAGTTCTTGGACTATTTCCTCTACTAAGTTTCTTAGATATTTTTCTTTCTTTTCAAATTCAACTTTTAATTGATAAATACGGTTTATTAGAGCTTCTTTTACAGGAATTGGTATGTAGAGTCTCGGTTTTCTGTTTACAGATTGGACGAAACCTTTTTTCTCAAGGGCTGTTAAGGAATCGTAAATTCTCTGCTGAGGAACCTGTGATTCCTTTGATATTGGGGGAGCTGAGGCTTTACCCAGTTTAAGCAGAGATAGGTAAGCTTTTGCTTCGTATGTGTTGAGTCCAAATTCTTTGAGGTAGGAGATTATCTCTTCTCTTTCCATTTTGTTACCTTCCAAATGAGGGTGTTTGAAAATTGCCAAGACAACTAAGAAAGCCTATCCTCTTTCTCTATGAGACCGAAAAAACTAAACCCAAAGAAGATACTCAAAATAGTCAAAGCATACCTCAAGGAGAGAGGATAGGCTCTAATAAATTTATGTTCAAAACCTAAAAGTAGGGGAAGACCAAAGGAATATCCAG
>CAJXJV010000296.1 GCA_913055135.1 uncultured Desulfurobacterium sp.
CCTACAAGATAAATTTTAATAAACTTTTTCGATTTCTCTATGAAAAACTGAGTAGGATAAAGCAGTACTCCACTCTTTATGTCTTCATTTCTCACATATTCCAGAGGAAGCTTTATTCCCATAAGAAACGGAGACTCAAAAGAGAAAGAAAAGACTCTTCCAAGATGCTTATTTCTTAAATAAGGAGGAATCTTATTCTGACTTAGTTCTATTGCTTTAATTCTATTAACAAGATAGGTTCGGTATTCCCCTTTCCGTAAAGCAGAAACATACATTACTCCATTATAGACAAAGATTTTCAGAGGAAAAATTTCAACTGGATCAGAATTCCTGTACTTGATAAAAACTCCTTTTCTTTCAATTATTGCCTGAAAAATAAGAGAAAGAGTTTCATCTTTAACCTTTACAAAACGTTCGGAAAAATGAGGTAGATGCTTAAAGGATTCCCTGATTAAGACTCTTTCCTCTTCTTTAAGAAACGTAGAAAGTCTTTCTATTGCTTTGAGTCCATAATTGAAAATAGAAAGTTCCTTGTACCTTTCCGGAATAAACGCTGTACTTAGAAGCAAAGAAAGAACTTCTCTTTCTGATAATGAAATCGCATAAGGGAAAGCTTTTATGTTTATTTTCCACTCCTGCGAAATTCTTCCTCTGGGTTCGGGAATTCGAGATTCAATGTATCCTGAAATTTCCAGAGAGTGGAGAACTCTGAGAAGTCTTCTTCTTTCTACTTTGTCTTTCTCGGAATGAAAAATCCCTTTCTGTATAAGCCTCTGATGAATAACCGTAGAAGAAACGAAATCATTTTCCTGAAATAGAATCTTTAAAACCTCAATAGCAAGAGAAAGCTTATCCACTTCCATAGTCTCCTCTTGACTTTAACGTTTTTTCTACCCCTTTAACTAAAAATACGCTCTAAGTCCCCTTCTGTAAGGGAGGGGATACAGAGCGAACTGTTGAGGTGTTGTTGACAGGTGTTAGTTCTGAATATAGAGTTAAACTGGAGGATGTAAAGAAATATGTCCAGAGTCAAGGAAGAAGATAAGTTTTTGCTTACTTATAAGTTCAGAGCTTATCCTACAGCGTTACAGGAATACAAACTGGAAAACTGGCTTTTTGCTTTATGCTGGCTCTACAACCATGCACTTGAAGAAAGAAAAAGAGTCTGGAAGGAAGAACAAAGGACTGTAAGGTATTCGGAACAGCAAAATAATCTACCTAAGCTCAAGAAAAAAGAACCGATACTAAAACTTGTTCACTCTCAGGTTCTCCAGGATACACTCAGGAGAGTAGATAAAGCATTTCAGAAGTTTTTTCAGGACTTAAAGAGAAAGAAAAAAGGAGAAAAGGTCAAGGTAGGATATCCCAAAAAGAAACCGACAGCGAAATACAAGTCCCTCACATTTCCACAAGTCTGGATGAAACAGAAAGGGGAAATAGTTCCTATAATCAAATTGGAAAAGAAAAACAACCGATTTGCAAACTTGCACTTACCTAAAATAGGGAAGCTCAAAATAAGACTCCATAGAGAAATAGACTGGACGAAAGCAAAAACAGTAACGATAAAGAGAGAACCATCGGGAAACTGGTATGTATGTGTGAGCGTAGAAGTTGACCTTGACCAGATACTCAAAGAAGCTGAAGAAAGAGTGAGGGAAAGAGAAAAAGCAATAGGGATAGACTTAGGCGTAAAACATCTTGCGGTAACAAGCGAAAAAGAATTCATAGAGCATCCAAAATTCCTACAAAAACTTGAAAAGAGACTAAAGCGAGAACAGAAGAAACTCTCCAGAAAAGAGAAAGGAAGCTCAAACTTTGAGAAGCAAAAGAAACGAGTAGCTAAGGCTATCAAGATACCTTGTTGACAACTATAACATGATAACCTTTGAAGACCTTGACATACCTGCACTTGTAGAGGATAACAGATTAGCAAAACTGATACTTGATGCAGGATGGGGAACTCTTATTACCTTTGCTACCTATAAAGCTGTAATGGCAGGGGCAAGGGTAGTAAGGGTGAATCCTGCATACACGACTCAAAAGTGTAGTGTATGTGGACACAAAGTTCCGAAGACCTTAGCAGACAGGATACACAAATGTCCTATTTGTGGAGTAGAGCTTGATAGAGACTACAACGCAAGTGTAAACATACTGGAAGAAGGGCTCACCCACCTTACGGGTGGTAGGGTCGGAGCGACCCGAACTTACGCCTGT
>CAJXJV010000297.1 GCA_913055135.1 uncultured Desulfurobacterium sp.
TTCTGTAAAATAGTGAATAAAGAACTTCCGGCTAAGGTGGTTTATGAGGATGATCTCGTAATGGCTTTCCACGATATTAATCCTCAGGCTCCTGTACACATTTTGATAGTTCCAAAAGAACATATTCCAACTGTAAACGATCTTGAAGAGAAACACAAGGAGCTAATAGGACACATTTTCCTGGTTGCCAGGAAAATAGCTCAGGATATGGGATTCGCTGAGAAAGGTTATAGAATATTAATTAACTGCAACAGAGATGGAGGTCAGGAGATTTATCATATCCACTACCACTTGTTTGCAGGAAAACCTTTAGGACCTATGATATGTAAATAACCTATTTCATTCTCTTTGCGAGCTCGTTGCCTATTTCTTCTAAGGTTATACCCTTGTTTACAAGAGCAACTAAGAGATGATAGATAAGGTCTGCTGTTTCATAGACTGCATGTTCTCTGCTCTCGGATTTGAGGGCTAAGATTGTTTCTACTGCTTCTTCTCCTACTTTCTGCAGGATTTTATCTTCTCCTTTTTTAAATAGCTTTGCTGTGTATGAATTCTCAGGGAGTTTCTTCTTCCTTTCCTCTATTATTTTGTAGAGTTTTTCTACAACTTTACAGAATTCACTCATTTTCTCTCTCCGCCAGTTTTCTAAAGAAACAGCTGTACTCTCCTGTATGACACGCAACACCTGTCTGTTCAACTTCATAAAGCAGCGTATCTCCGTCGCAATCGATATAAACGTTTATTATTTTCTGAACGTGTCCCGAGGTTTCACCCTTCTTCCAGAGCTTTTTTCTGGAACGGGAATAGTAGTGGGCAAATCCTGTTTCGAGGGTCCTTTCTAACGCCTCCTTATTTACGTATGCCACCATTAAAACCTTTCTGGTATTTGCATCCTGCGTTACAACGGGGACGAGACCGCCCCCTTTTTCAAAATCTATTTTGTTCAGAAGACCTTTATCTACCTTCAACATTATGTTCCCATCTCCCAGGAGTTGAGATATTCAATCTGTTCAGGAGTTAGTTCATCGATTTCTATTCCCATTGCTTTCAGTTTGAGCTCTGCAACGTGTCTGTCTATGTGCCCAGGAACAACGTAAACGTCTGGTCTTAAATCTCTTCCCTCTTTTACAAGATATTCAGCAGAGAGTGCTTGATTTGCAAAGCTCATATCCATGACAGAAGCTGGATGCCCCTCTGCTGCAGAGAGGTTCACAAGCCTTCCTTCAGCAAGGAGATAAATCCTTCTTCCATCTTCCAGGGTGTATTCATCAACAAAGTCCCTAACCCTTCTCTTCTTAACTGCCATCCTCTCAAGAGCTGGAATGTCTATTTCAACGTTGAAGTGTCCAGAGTTTGAAACTATTGCTCCATCTTTCATTACTTTAAAGTGTTCTTCCCTGATTACGTTTATGTTTCCAGTAACTGTACAGAAGATATCTCCTATCTTTGCAGCTTCGGACATAGGCATTACCCTGAAGCCATCCATTCTTGCTTCAATGGCTTTTATCGGATCAACCTCTGTTACAATAACTTCTGCTCCCATTCCCTTTGCTCTCATTGCAACGCCTTTACCACACCAGCCGTAACCTGCAACTACAAAGACCGATCCAGAAAGAAGTCTATTTGTTGCCCTCAAAATTCCGTCTATCGTTGATTGTCCAGTTCCATATCTGTTATCAAAAAGATGTTTTGTAAGTGCTTCGTTTACTGCAATTACGGGATACTTTAAAGCTCCATCCTTTGCCATTGCTTTAAGTCTTATAACTCCAGTTGTTGTTTCTTCTGTTCCGCCAATAACATTTTCTATGAGCTCTGGATGGTTCTTATGGAGGGTTGAAATGAGATCGGCACCATCATCCATCGTTATGTGAGGTTTCTTAGATAGAACTGCCTCTATGTGCTGGTAGTAGGTTTCTTCATCTTCTCCTTTAATGGCAAATACAGGAATGTCGTAATGTTTTACAAGGGCTGCTGCTACATCGTCCTGTGTGGAGAGAGGATTTGAAGCACAAAGGTAAACTTGCGCTCCTCCTTCTTTTAAAGTTCTCATCAGGTTTGCAGTTTCGGTTGTAACGTGGAGACAGGCTCCAATTCTTATTCCCTTTAGAGGTTTTTCCTCAATAAATCTTTCTCTTATCTCTCTTCTCAAAACAGGCATATCCATTTCAGCCCATTCGATTCTGTCTTTTCCTATATCGGCTA
>CAJXJV010000298.1 GCA_913055135.1 uncultured Desulfurobacterium sp.
TGGAAGGGATGAAATTAGAGGGTTGGAAGGTTGATAAAAGAATAAATCCTTTTTGGCTAATCCTCTAATCATCTAACCTTCTAATCTTCCAGCATCAATGCCCTGAAAAGTGAAAGGGATGAAGCTGGAGGATTAGAGGGTTAGAAGGTTGGAAGATTGGTAAAGAAAAAGGGATGAAGCTGGAGGGTTGGAAGGTTGACTGTGCGATTAGAGTACGATTCACAGGTTGATATTCTCTACATTAGACTTAAAGATGATCCTATTGTTGAGAGTGAACACCTTGAAGATAAGGGAATAGTCCTTGATTATAATGAAAAAGATGAAGTTGTAGGCATTGAGATTTTTGACTGGAGTGAAAGACAGAGGTCCGGTCAGAGGATAGAAAGTAAACTGACAGATAGAGGAATATTTTTTATGAAGTTAAAAAAGTCATTGGGGCAGCATTTTCTGAGAGACAAAAACATAATCAGAAAAATAGTTGATTCTGGAAATATTACCCTTGAAGATAGAGTGATTGAAATAGGACCGGGTGGGGGAGCTCTAACTGAGGAGATACTTAAAAGAAATCCAAAAGAACTTATAGCCATTGAGATAGATAAAGAGTGGGTGGAGCATCTAAGGAAAAAGTTTGGTGACAGAATTAAAATCGTAAATGCCGATGCAACCAAGTTTGACTTTTCTTCTTTGGATGGAAAGTTTAAATACTTTGGAAACCTTCCCTACAACGTTTCAACTGCAATCCTCAGAAACCTTCTTGACCACAGAAAATCGATAGAAAAAGGAATTTTTATGGTTCAGAAAGAGGTTGCCAACAGGCTTTCTGCACGAAAAGGCAAGGAGTACGGTTACCTGCCAGCTCTTCTTTCTCTCTTTTTTGAAATAAAGAAACTCTTTGATGTTCCTCCAAAAGCCTTTACTCCTCCTCCGAAAGTTATGTCAACCGTTTTTATGATGACTCCAAAAGAGTTTGACATGGAAGAAAAAGAGCTAATTGAATTTGAGAGTTTCTTAAAGAGAGCTTTTTCTCAGCGGAGAAAAAAATTAAAGAGCAACCTGAAACTCAAAAGTTATCCAGAAGAGATTTCAGAATACATGGAAAAAAGAGCTGAGGAGCTCCCTCCAGAAGAACTGCTGGAACTTTTTCGAGTTATATACTGAAGCTTTTGTGTAAAATTGCTTCTACAGATTCTGTGTGGAATTTAGCTATGAAAAGATTATGGCTGTTGATATCAATTACTATCTTCTTGCTGAGCTGTGGAACGCAAAAGGAAGTTTCATGGAATCCACCACCTAAACCGTCTGGATGTAAATACACGTACAGGGTTAATGGTAAAACTTACTGTGTAAGGAAAACTTACAATGGTTATGTTGAGTACGGCATTGCCTCCTGGTACGGTCCAGGGTTTCATGGCAAACGAACAGCCAGCGGTGAAATTTACAACATGTACAAACTGACAGCAGCTCACAAAACGCTGCCACTTGGGACTTACGTAAAGGTAACAAATCTTGAAAATGGAAAAAGTGTTATTGTTAAAGTCAATGACAGAGGACCTTTTGTGGAAGGAAGAATAATTGATCTTTCTTATGCAGCTGCTAAGAAAATAGGAATGTTGAGAAAAGGAACTGCAAAGGTAAAATTGATTGCGTTAGGTAAGAAAATTGATCGCAAATATGAACCTGTAGATGTTGAAAAAGGAAAATTCTATGTCCAGATTGGAGCTTTTAAAAACAAACTCAATGCTTACAGGTTTAAAAATAAAATTTATAGGAAGTATAGAATCAAAACAAAAGTTGTAAAACTTGAAGGATACTACCGAGTTCTTGCAGGTCCTGTTCACAGTTACAGTGGAGCCAAAAAGTTCAAGGTTAAATTGAGAAATCTTGGGTTGAAAGGTTCGTTTATAGTCAGGTATTAGGAGGAGTTGTGAGGAGTTTTCTTTCTATAGATACAGGTAAGCTTTCTTATAAGGAATACGATGCCATTGTTGTTGGAAGTGGAGCTGCTGGACTTTTCTGTGCCACTAAACTTTCTTCAATCGGATTAAAGGTTTGTGTTCTGACAAAAGATGCAGCAGATGTTGGATTAACAAAACTTGCCCAGGGAGGAATTGCCGTAGCACTTCCAAAAGAGGATAGTCCTGATCTTCATTTTAATGACACGCTAAAGGCTGGAGCTGGACTTGTA
>CAJXJV010000299.1 GCA_913055135.1 uncultured Desulfurobacterium sp.
TTCAAACCTATGGCTACCACACTACCAAAAAGAAAACTACATATGTAGTTTTATACTACATATAGACATGCAACACTTAAAAAGGGAACTACATTTCTCTTTTCAGGTATCCTCTATTTCCGTGACAGGTATCTCCTATCCTCTTCCGTATCAAAATTGATAAACTTCACATAAATATAAGTTACTTTTTCATCAATGATAGTTACATTGGCTTTCACTGTAACAATAACCATTCAATTAAATCTCTTCAAAAATCACTTCTTTCTTGAATACCTCTTTAAGCTCTTCTGAATACTTCTTAAGTAAATCCGCCACTATTTTGTCAACACATTTAAAGACAACTTTCTTGTTGTTCTCATAAGCTTTAAGAATCTTGTCTTCGCCAAAGTAGGTTCTATAAAGGATTTCCTTGCCCTCCAGTTTCTTCCTTCCCCAGTCCCTCAGTATTTCCAGAAGTCTCGGCTTTTCAATGAGCTCTGTTTCTTTATCGCTTTTAATTTCACTTTCAAAGTATCTCTTGGCTTTCTTTAACCAGTTCTTTACTTGCCTCGAAGTCATAGAACGTAAGAATCCCCAGATGTTTTTTATCTTCTTCTCCTCTGCTACGGATTCAAGGTAAGCAATCAAAATAGCTTTATCTTCATCAGATAGTTTATCGAATGGAATTTCTATTTTTTCTGAACCAGGCGGAGCTACTTCTTCAACGGAAATGGCGTAATTTCCTTCTTTGGTTTGGTAGAGCTCCATTCTAAGATTAGTTTGGTGGTTAATCTCCTCTATAGCACTTTCCAAACGCTTAATAATAGTTGAAGGGCGTAAATATTTCGGATTAGCCAAAGAGTTAAGAGCATTACGATACCAATACTTTAAATCACTATCCAAAAAAATTTGCCAACTCGTGGAAGATTCTTTTGGTTTAAACTCCAAAGCAAGCATATAAAGCCTTTTAGCTATCTCCTTCCTTAATTTACGAACCTCTATCCACAGCGGACGCCTATACCAAGTAGTATCTTTGCATATTTTGAGAAAATCCTCATTAAAAGTAATCTCCACTTTCGCAGGCTTTCCTCTCCCTTGTGTCCTAATTTTCCAATCATCTATAACACCAAAGTAAGCTTCTATAACTTCCCCATTCCAAACAAAACTTCTTGGAAAGTAATAAGTATGATTTCTCCAAATAACTAAAAGCCTTCTTAATTTATCCGCCCAAAACTTTCCTCCAGAAGTCGCATTAAACACTTCCCCTATTACTTCTCGAATACTCCCAAATTCTATTTTTCTTTTCCAGCCATTCTTCTCCAAGTGAACAAGCAAATACAATAGTAGGTCAACAGCTTCTGCATTTGGAAATTCAACACCATTAGCTATACAAACCTCTCCGGTCGGGATTCTCTTTCTAAAGACGTAAAGACCTTTAAGAATTCCTTCTTTTTCTCTTTCCAATTTTTCAATAGCTGTATCAGCATCTGTAATCATCAATCCAGCAATGGTTATATTGTGATCAACTTTGGGAGCTCCCTCTTTTACCTTTTCAATCTCTGCATCTGTTTCCGATATGTGTGTAGTAACCACAACGACAACCTCCAATATTAACAATAGTTTTTTAAAAAAAATTATACACACTAAAACTGTGGTTATCCACTAACGGAACTGTGGTTATCCACTAACGGAACTGTGGTTATCCACTAACGGAACTGTGATTTAATGCATTGATTACCAATATCTTCCCGTTTTCCACCAAATATGTACACCAAATATGCACACCAAATACTTACCAGCATCCGCTGATCTACATTCTTTCGGCAACGAGAAAGAAAAAAGTCATTTACAAGAAAACAAAAACTTTAAAACGAATCCTAAAATAAAAGCACCTTCCCTAAAAACAAAGCCTCACGGCTTAAAACTAAAAAATGCGGCGGAGTTAGGAATTACTAACTTTCGATTCTTTTGTCGGGAATTCTTTGGAATGTAATGATTTTGTAGTCTTTTGTAGTTTCTTGTAGTTAGCTATGTAGTCCAGATATGTAGTGTAAAACAGTTTTTGTAGTCAAACTTTTGTAGTGGAAATTTTGCAGTATTTGAACGGTTTAAAAGAACTTCCTCCCTCTGGAGAGGGAGGAATGGGATTGTACTGCTCCCCAAAAATCAAGACCAAAATTTCGAAAAATTTGTTAGGTCCCCT
>CAJXJV010000300.1 GCA_913055135.1 uncultured Desulfurobacterium sp.
TGAGAGTTAATCTTTATCATTGAGCTTATTATCTCTTCTGGACCGGCGGCATAACCAATTCTCCATCCTGTCATTGAGAACGCTTTGGAAAGTGCGTTTATGGTAATAGTTATTGACTTAATCTCTTCAGAAATTGAAGCTATACTCGTATGCTTGAATCCATCGTATGTAAGCTTTTCGTAACACTCGTCAGAAGCAATCAGTATTCCTCTTTCAGCACAGAATTTCCCTATTCTCTCTAACTCTTCTCTGTCTATGACAGAACCGGTTGGGTTGTTGGGAGTGCAGAGGATAAGCAGTTTTGTTCTTTCTGTAACTGCAGGTTCTATATCTTCAAGAGTGAGAGAAAATTCGTTTTCCTCTCTTGTTTCAACAAAAACCGGTTTTCCGCCGGCAAACTTAACCTGTTCTGGATAGGTAACCCAGTAGGGAGCAGGTATTATTACCTCATCTCCCTCCTCGATTACAGAGAGCACAAGAGAGAAAAGAGCCTGTTTTGCTCCATCTGTTATTACAATCTGTGAGACGTCGTAATCTATTCCATTTTCATCTTTTAGTTTTTCTGCAACAGCCTTTCTGAGTTCCGGTATTCCGGCAGGAGGAGTGTACTTTGTAAAACCTTCATCAATTGCTCTTTTGGCAGCCTCTTTTATATGCTCTGGAGTGTCAAAATCCGGTTCTCCGGCTCCAAAACCTATAACATCTATTCCTTTAGCTCGCATTTCCTTAGCCTTGGAAGTAATTGCCATTGTAGGTGAAGGGGACATATTTAAAACTCTCTTTGACAGCTTCATGGCAGCCTCCTCAAAAATGTCATTGACATTTTACACGTTTGCTGATACTTTTCCCACAGCAAAAGAAGGAGGTAATCATGAAGGGGAACAGGTGCCTGACTCCTGAGCAAATAAAGGAGCTAAAAGAAATCCTTGAACAAAAAAAGATAGAGGTGATAGAAGACATAAAAAGAGGGTTAGAAGAAAACTTCCAGAGTGAAAGGGAAGTTGGAGATGTCGTTGACATGTCAACTGATGAGATTCTTAAAACTTTTGAGATGAGAATTAGAGACAGGGAAGCGAAGTACCTGAAGAAGATAGAAAAAGCTCTCCAGAAAATTAATGAAGGAACTTACGGGATTTGCGAAAAGTGTGGAGCATGTATCAACTATGAAAGGCTTAAGCTGAGACCGGTTGCTGAGCTCTGTATAAAGTGCAAACTGGAACAGGAGAAGATCGAAAGAAAATTTGGAGAAGAAGAGTAGTATTTGGGGGAGGACTCTCCCCCTTTAAGTAAACTCAGCCAACGCTTGCACAGAAGGTAACTTCTTCCTCTTCGTTAACAACCCCTCTAAAATGAACTTCTTTCTCGATTTTTTCAGGATTAAGTTTTTCTACTATATAGTCAAAAGCTTTAAAGGCATTTTCATGATCTCCGCAAGTATAGACATCTATCGCGACATATCCGTGCTCAGGCCAGGTGTGGAATGAAAGGTGTGATTCGGATATTACAACAACCCCCGTTGCGCCGAATGGCTCAAACTGGTGGTAATAGGAAGAGAGTTTGTTGAGATTAGCGTGTTTCACTGCTCCTTCGAAAACCTCTGCCATCTTATCAGCAGACTTAAGAACTTCCGGGTCGCACCCGTAGAAATCAGCGACGATGTGGACGCCGAGGGTCTTTGCCATTTTCTTTCCTCCTCTATGTGAAGTTAAATAACACTCAAGGCGGGTTTGCCTCCTCCATCAGCAAAATTGCAGAAGTCAATTATATGCTCTTTTACAATTAAATCAAACTTTTGAATTCTCTTCATCTGTAATTACAGAGCAAACTGCCTGCTGATTAAAATAATCTGCTTGAATTGTGGTTAGGGTGTCTCGTAAATAGGAAATGGATAATCGGGTATTAATTGAAAAACTTGGTTATAATTTGCCTAAATATTTTAAAGTCAGGAGGAGAAAGATGGCAGTAGAAAGAACTCTTGTAATTGTGAAGCCTGATGCGGTTAAGAAAAATGCAGTTGGTGATATTATCAGGATACTCCAGGAAAATGACCTGAAACTCCTTGCAGTAAAAATGGTTCACCTCTCAAAGGAGCAGGCTAAAAAGTTCTATATTGTTCACAAGGATAGACCTTTTTACGATGAACTGACAGATT
>CAJXJV010000301.1 GCA_913055135.1 uncultured Desulfurobacterium sp.
GTAATAGCTCCAGAATATCTCGCTCTTATGAAGATGGAAGCTTTGAGAGAAAAAGATGAAAAGGATTTAATGATTCTTTTTAAGCTTTCTGTCTTCAAGCATAAGAAATTTAAGCAATTGCTTGAAAAATATATGCCTGACAAGGTTGATGATTACAAGCAAATAAAACTTATGGCGGAGCTTATGAAGTGAATCACTACTACAAAAAGAATCTTGGAATGTATCTTGAAAGGATAGTTGATACATCCCTTGAATACTATAAAGAGCAAGGAGTTTGCCTTATAGATAAAATTCCCACTCCCATAAAGGTTCACAGGCATTTAAGAGGAGCTCTTTACGAGGCTTTCTTCCAAAAGAAGAGTACTGTAGATTATGTTGGAATTCTCAAGGGCGGTAAAGGAATAGCCTTTGATGCCAAATCAACAACTGCCAAAAAGTTCAACTGGAAGAAGTCCGTTAAGGAACATCAAAAAGAGTATCTTGAGACTTTTCAGAATTTAGGAGGGCTTTCTTTTATCTTACTTCATTTTGATTGGGTAGGAAGATGGGATCACTTTTACTTTATTCCCTTTAGCTTCCTAATACAAACTAAAAGCTCTTTAGCTCCAGAAGATTTGAAGGAATTTAAAGTAGATTATGATATGAAAAAGGGGATTCTGAGGTTCTTGGACGGAATAGCAGGTGAGCTGGATAAAAGAGTTACTTGATAATGCAATTGAATTGCCTGAAAACCAAAAGTTGGAACTGGTTTTAAAAGCTAAGGAAGGAGACAAAAAATCAAAGGAAATTCTCCTTCTATCCGACATAAAGCTCATTTACAAGTTTGCCTGTGAAACCTGCCAGTACATTGAGAATTTTGAGCATCTTGAAGATGTCGTTCAGTTTCTCATTGAAATCTACTTAAAGACTCTCTCTTCTTACTCTGAAAACAAAGGAACCAAGTTTACAACCTATGTTTATCAAGCTCTCATTTGGGGAAAACAGGAATATATCCGTCGCAACCGAAGTCTTTTTAATACTGAGAAAAATCATGAAGAAGCCCTGGATAAAAAGACCGTAAGTATCAATTTTCCTGTTAATGAAGATGGTTTAACACTGTTAGAGATTTTACCGGCAGAAGATGAGTTTGAGGATCTGATTGACAAAATAACCTATAGGCAAATGAAAGAAAAAATTTTCCAAGAGCTGTCAGAGATAAACAAAAAGCTTGCTATTATTGTCTTGCGAAGACTGGAAGGAAAAACACTTAAGGAAATAGGAATAGAACTTGGCTGTACTAAACAACGAATAAAACAGATACTCCAGGAAAATCAGCAACTATTAAAGGTTATCTGCTCTAAATACTTGTAGCCTTGTTCTTTTTCTATATTGACAATGCAAAGTATTTGCATAACTTTATTTTTGACGATGGAAAAACCGAATCGTGGAGGTTGCAATGGAAAGAATCCAAAAAGTAAGAAAGGAAATCCTGAATGAGATCAGAAGGTTGGGGTTTGATGGTTTTTATGACGAAAATAATGCATGGGTAGATGGGGAAGGTAATTACCACTACTATGCCAATGAACTTAACGAGAAGCTGATAAAAGCCTACATAGAAACTTTCGGAAAAGTTTTTCTTATAGATCCAGGTAGCGGAAATATCATCGAGTTGACCAGCGTTGACAGATGGTATCCAGGTTATTCCCTTGTTGTTCCAAAAGTCGATGACAAGCTAAAAGAGTTGCTCGAAAAACACTGTAGAGCTGAGGTCAGAAACAAAATTCAAACTATAAAAGAACTATTTGACTATGCAGTTGAAGTGTTAGGAGGGGATGCTATTCGCTGGGTATAAAAGCAAAATAATTGCAGGAGGGTTGATATGAGAAAGAAAAAAGAAATTGAAGGTCTTGCAATGAAATACCACATTCTTGCTCCGGAAAAAGCTAAAGAGTTAGCAGGAGTGAAAGTTTCTGGAGACTACCTAAAAGGTGTATCTGACGGACTTAAAATAGCACTTGGATTCCATTCAAGATTAACTAATGTGTTAGAAAAAATTTCAATTGAAGAATTGTAAGGAGGATTAATCATGGTGGGAGCACCTGGTGGCTGGGAATATGCAATGAGAAAAGAACTCAAAAGAAGGAGAGAAAAAGCAATGCGTAAA
>CAJXJV010000302.1 GCA_913055135.1 uncultured Desulfurobacterium sp.
AATAGTTGGTGGAACCCTGGAGATGTCCAACGTTGATTTAACCCAGAAATTTGTGGATATGATTGTTGCTCAGAGAGCTTTTCAGGCTAACACAAAGGTTATAACAACCGATGATGAAATACTTCAAACAGTAATAAATCTTAAGAGGTAGTTGATGTTCCAGATTTTATCCATACTTATTCTTTTTTCTCCTTTTTTTGTTCTTGCAGTTACCCTCCTCATGGGAGGGGAACTTAATCTATTTATTAATTATCCATCCATATTGTTTGTAATAGCTGGAACGTTTACTGCAGGAGCAGCATCCTTACCGTTAGATGTAGTTGCCAGGACTTTAAAGCCTATTTCCCTGGCTTTTTCCTATAAACATGTTAACCTTCAGGAATTTGTTGAGTTCTTTAACAGACTTTCGGTTTCTTTCCGTCGTGATGGTCTCTTTGGACTTGAAAGGGAAATAACGGGGAAGAAAGTTCCCTATGAAGGTATAAAAAGAGCAGTTCAGCTTGCAATGGAGGTTTCAGATACAAAAACGATAAAAGAGGTTCTTGAGTTAGAGAGAAAGTCTTACCTTGAAGATATAGAAAATTCTATTGTTCTTGTAGAAAATCTTGGAACTCTTGCGCCTGCATTTGGACTTCTTGGGACGGTTATAGGGCTGGTTTATATGCTTGCAAATCTTAAAGATCCTTCAACCATAGGTGCAGGGCTTGCGTTAGCACTTCTTACAACCTTTTACGGCCTGGTTCTTTCCAATATGGTATTCACACCTCTTGCTTCCAGGTTGAGATATTTAAAATCTCGAGAAGAAGTTCTTCTTACACTTGTTGAAAGAGCTATAATATTTATGCTTGAGGGACTTTCCCCACGACTGATAAGGGATTCTTTAATAGAATCTCTTACAAAGGGTAAGGTTGAATTTTCCGTAAAGAAACCTGAAGAGAAAGAAAAGGAATGATTGTTTCTTCTAAGTCCAGATGGAAACTTTCAGTGATAGATGTTCTCTTCATCCTTATAATTTTTTCGTGGTTGTTCTGTCTCACTCAACCTTAGATGTTAATAAATTTACTCTTTTTAAACATAGAAAGGGAGAAATTTCGGGAGACGAAGGACTTTTATCTTCGAGAAGAACACTTTCAGGTCCTCCAATGGTGAAGCCTATTTATCCTGGCAGGAAAAAAGCTATGAAAAAGATAAAGACTACTATCGAAAAACTGAAAGAGAAATATCCTCATCTCAGGGGATTTAAGATTGTGGAAAAGGAAAAGAGTATCAAACTCAATCTACCTGAAAAAATAACCTTTAAGAGTGGTTCTTACTTTTTGAATCCTGGAGCTTCTGCATTTATCAGGGGAATATGTTCTGTCTTGAGCGATTCCTCAGTTGAAAAGATTATTGTAAAAGGACATACTGACAATGTTCCCGGAACTGATAACTGGGTTCTTTCTGCCAGAAGGGGAGAAGCCGTTTTGAAAGTGATTTTGAAAGAATGTAAAATTCCTCCCGGTAAGCTGGAGTTAATGGCCTGTGCGGATACAGAACCTATAGCTTCAAATGATACTCCTTCCGGTAGAGCGAAAAATAGAAGAGTGGAGATAGAATTAATCTTTAAAGGAGAGCAGGTTGCCCCTGGAAGAGAAGAAGGAACAGAAAGGGAATGATCCAGTATGGCTAACTTCTTTTATGGATGTTCTTTTTATTTTAATAGCATTTTTTGCCCTTTATCTGTCGTTTACCACTATAGCCTATCCTCCCCAGATTTCCGTTTTTTTCAGAAAAGGAAGTATTTTTCAGGGGAGTAACAGGGGAAAAATCGAACTTCCGGATATATCTCCTCATCTTGCAGAAACCATTATGAGAAAGAAAATGGCACAAACAGGTGTTAAGCTTTCAAAAGGAAGAGAGGGAGAGATAGTACTTGTTTTTCCAGAGAGATTTCTTTTTGAAAAAGGAAGCTACAGTTTAAAGGAACCCATTCTCCCTCTCGATAGGTTTGCAGAAATCCTGAAAAAGTTACCTGCGGGTACAAAAGTCATAATTATTGGACATACAGACAGTCTTCCAGTAAAATTCGGTAGCAACTGGGAACTTTCAACAAGAAGAGCCATATCTGTGGTAGAATACCTTGTCAAGAAAGGTGTCAAAAA
>CAJXJV010000303.1 GCA_913055135.1 uncultured Desulfurobacterium sp.
TTAAGAAGGATACAGATGGTGATGGGCTTTCTGATTACTTAGAGATAGCTATCTACGAAACAAATCCTCTTCGGAAGGATTCAGATGGGGATGGTCTTAGTGATAGCGAAGAAGTTCAAAAGTTTGGGACCAACCCTCTCTCTGCTTTAAGTAAGCCTCAGATTAGTAATAAGGAAAGAATAAAAGGGAAAAGAGGAGAGAGAGAAAAGAAGGAGAAGCTGATTGCGATTATTTACTTTGATTATAGGAGTAGCTCCCTTTCAAAAAGGGCGAAAGAAACTCTTTGCGATATTTGTAAGTCATTAAAGGGAGACGAAACATTGGTAATTAAAGGATATGCGGATTGGAAAGGCAGTGAATCTTTCAACATGAGACTTTCTAAACTCAGAGCAAAAAAAGTAGAAACTTATCTTCGGAGGCTTTGTAAAAAAAGAGGAAAGAAAGACGTTCACTTTAAAACAGAGTGGTTTGGTTACAAGAAGCTAATAATCAATAGAAAAGGACCTATGGCCCCAAACAGGAGGGTGGAGATTTATGTTTTACAATAGGATTTTTCTTATATTACTTTCTATACTTTCTATTTTCTTGATTACCGCTAAGGTTTACGGAACAGAAGTAAGGGTAAAAGATATAGCAAGAGTTGGGATTTCAAGAGTTAACTATCTAGTTGGCTATGGTTTAGTAGTTGGGCTTAAAAATACAGGTGATTCTACTTCTTCAGAGTTTACTAAGCAAGCAATAGCTAACATGCTTGAGAGAATGGGAATAAAGATTCCAAAAAACAGTATTAGGACAAGAAATACTGCAGCAGTAATGGTTACAGCGGAGCTTCCTACTTATGCAAAGCCGGGAACAAGAATAGATGTTGTTGTTTCTGCAATGGGTGATGCTAAAAGTATAGGAGGAGGAACTCTTATTATGACTCCACTACTTGGACCGGACGGTAAAGTTTACGCTATTGCCCAGGGTCCTGTTTCGCTTGGTGGGGGATATGAAGTAGCTGGAAAGGCAGCTTCTTTAAGGAAATTTACAACCACAACAGGAAGAATTCCGGGTGGGGCTGTGGTGGAAAGAAATGTCCCGGTAAACTTCGCGAACAGAAATGAAATAGACATAGTTTTGAGGGATCCTGACTTTAAAACAGCTTCAAATGTTGCTTCTGTGATAAATGAAGAGCTTGCTTCAGTAGTTCAGGCTATTCCCATATCACCAGAAGTGGTTAAGGTTCTTATCAAAAAGGAAAGTGTAAATTCAATTGAAGTTGTAGCTAAGATAGAAGAACTTCCGGTTGAAGTTGACTATCCTGCTACAATAGTGATTAATGAAAGAACAGGAACGGTAGTTATAAATGATAAAGTTAAAATATCCCCTGTAGCTGTGGCTCAAGGGGGGGTAACAGTAAAAATCTCTGAGCAACCTATTATCTCCCAGCCGCCTCCTTTTTCTTCAGGACAGACGATATTAACGCAGAAAACTTCCATTCAGCTTCAGGAAGGGAAAAGCATATTTATACTTAAACCCAAAACACCTTCTCTTCAGGACATTGTAATGGCATTAAATGCTGTAGGTGTTACTCCGCGACAACTTATAGCTATTTTACAGACTATGAAGTCTGCAGGAGCAATCCATGGAGAAATTAAAATTCAATAATTTTTTACTCTCTCTTTTGTTTGTTTATTTGTTTTCTTTCTATGCGTATTCTTTTGCTGCAGAAACAGGTTGGTTTAGAGCCGAAAATTACTATAGACCTTACGTGAAAGTAGAAAACTTTTTAAACAAGCAGGTACTTTTTATTACGAGGAATGGAAAAGTTTACACAGGAAGATGCAAAAAAGAGAAAGGATTCTATAACTTCTGTTACATAGTTCCCGGTAAGAAGTTTAAATCAATTGATGGAGGAATAACCTATATTGTTTTAAAAATTGATGGTTATTATTCTCCTCGAGTAATTGAATATGGGATGATAGATAACTTTAATGTAAAACTAAAAGATGAGAAGTGAGTATTATGGTGGGGAGAGAAATTTCACAAGAAGGTGAATTTCCCCTTTTAGAGTCTCATACATTATCTCCATCATATAAGGAGCGATCAGGGCAAAGAAGAGGAGAACAATAGATAGCTGAACAGGTATTGCT
>CAJXJV010000304.1 GCA_913055135.1 uncultured Desulfurobacterium sp.
GTTGAGTGGGGATGGAACGAAAGAGAATTCCTGTCACAGACCTGTATAAAAGCTGGATTGCCACCAAACTGCTGGCTTGACCCAAGGTGTCAGCTCTATAGATTTCAGGGACAGATATTTACAGAAGTTGAACCTTTCGGTGAAGTAGTGGAAGAAGGGAGGTCTTAGTTGCAAGAGTGGATTATGAATTTCATAATTGCCCTGCCGGCAATCCTCTGGGCTATAACTATTCACGAATTTGCCCACGGATACGTAGCTTACAAGCTTGGTGATCCCACTCCAAAGATAACGGGACGATTAACTTTAAACCCTTTTGCTCACCTTGACATTATCGGTTTTCTGGCACTGCTCCTCGTCCACTTTGGATGGGCAAAACCCGTAATGATAAATCCGCGAAACTTCAGGAAAATGGATCCCCGTAAAGGAGAAGTTCTTGTAGCATTTGCAGGACCTTTTGCAAACTTTGTAAGCGCCTTTGTAAGTGTTCTCCTTTTGAAGTACTTCCCATTTAGCGCTTTTCCAGCAAACATCTCTGAACCACTCTTTCTCATCTTCAAGTACAGTATCTTCATAAACGTTGCCTTTGGAATCTTTAACCTTTTACCCATCCCACCACTTGACGGCTCGAAGATACTGGAAGCAACTCTCCCACCGAAACTTTACTACTCTTATAAGAGAATCGAACCCTATGGTCCAATAATCCTCATCATTCTCGTCATAAGCCCTCTGCTTAACTGGATACTTGTTCCCCTTGTAAATGCTATGATTCATATAATGCTGATCATAACCTGATTCTGGGAAAACCATGATATTCAAAGAGTTAATCAAACAGAAGAGAGACGGGAAAAAGCTCTCAAAAGAGGAAATTGAGTTCATCGTCAATTCATACACTTCCGGAGAAATTCCCGACTATCAGATGGCTGCCCTTCTGATGGCCATCTACTTCCAGGGACTCGACTATGAAGAAACCTTAGCTCTTACAGATTCAATGCTGAAAAGTGGAGAAACAGTCAGGGTAGAAGTCAACGGAAAAATCGTTGACAAACATAGCACAGGGGGAATTGGAGATAAGGTATCTCTCATTATAGCTCCTGTTCTTGCCGAAATGGGATTTAAAGCACCTTTACTTTCTGGAAGATCCTTAGGATTCACAGGAGGAACAGCAGATAAACTTGAAAGTACCGGAATGAAAGTGGAGTTATCAGACGAGGAGATAACCGATGTTGTTAAAAGGTTTGGTTTCTCAATATCTGCTCAAACAGAAAAAATAGCTCCAGCAGACAGGAAGATATACGCTCTACGGGACGCCACATCAACAGTTGAAAGCATTCCCCTCATCGTTTCAAGCATTCTCAGTAAAAAGCTTGCAGTCAACACAGAAGCAATAGTTTTTGACGTAAAGGTGGGAAGTGGTGCGTTTATGAAAACTATGGATAAAGCCACAGAATTAGCTAAAGGACTTGTGAATGTCTCCAGGCTCTACGGAAAAAAAGCTGGAGCTCTGATAACTGAAATGAGTCAACCCCTTGGAAGATATGCTGGAAATGCTCTTGAAGTAAAAGAATCAATTGATGCCCTTTCCGGAGATATTTCAGAAGATCTGTTAGAAGTTACTTCCTCTTTAGTCGGAGTCCTCTTTGAGCTTACAGGTTATGGAAGTTTTGAAGATGGAAAAAAGAGAGCAACGGAAATAATTCTTTCTGGAAATGCAGTAGAGCGATTTATCCGATGGATTGAGTACCTTGGTGGAGCTCCCGATGTAAAAGTTGCAGATAACAAAATTGAAGTAAGAGCTCCAACCTCTGGTTACATAACCCATATAAACGGCGAACAGTTAGGTTATCTTGTTATAGAGCTCGGCGGTGGAAGAAAGAAAGCTGAAGATAGAATTGATTATTCTGTTGGACTGAGATTTTTCAAAAAGATTGGAGATTACGTAGAAGAAGGAGAACCTATAGGGGAGATTTACTACAACAGAGGAGAGCCTGAAAAGTTTGTAGAAAAGTTTTTATCAGCTTACACTATTTCAGAAAGAGAGAAAATAGATACCCCCATTATTGTAAAAAAGAAAGTAAAATCGTGAAAAAATTTAGTAGGAATCGTTATGGCAAATTTAAAGCCTATAGAAAAGAA
>CAJXJV010000305.1 GCA_913055135.1 uncultured Desulfurobacterium sp.
TAAACTTTAAATATTGTATTTTCAACTTCGGGGATTTCCAATTTCTTTAATTTGCCCGATTTCTCTTCAGTAAATACATACCTTAATCTTACTACATTTTCAACTCTGTAAATCAGGTCACCTGTATCACACCTTCCTGTAAGCTGAATCTCTATTGCCTTTTTTATAAAGTTAATTCCCGTATTGATAGGAATCTCAAGAGTTGAAAAGAGTCCGCCTGATAGACGAAAAGCAGCTTCAATCACCCAAACTTTTCCTTCTTTATCAATAACAATGTCCCCTTTAACCGTTCCATTTCCAGAACCGAACGTCCTGACAACCTTTTCAATCTGTTCATCTATCCTTTCTATCAACTCTTCATAACTACTAAAATGAATAAGCTTCGGAGGAAGGTCTCCACCGTTTTCAACTATCAAAGGAGCATACCTTTCAAGGAGTTCGTAGTTCCTATCAGAAAGTCCAACTGTATAAACCTTCCCATCACAGATTATACTTTCAGTACTGAGCTGCTGACCTTCTATGAACTTTTCAACTATGAGAGGTGGAGAAAATGACTTATCGTTAACATACTTTAAGGATTCGCTGAAAGCCCACTCTAAATCCACATCTTCAGTTAAGTATAAGACTCCCCTTGAAGCACTGTTGTCAACAGGTTTTAAAACCACAGGAAAGCCGAATTCAGAGATAAACTCTCTCAGTTCAGATAGCTTACCAATTCCTTTATAGGGAGGTACATTAACCCCTTCTTTCTCCATAATTTGTTTTGAGAGGAACTTGTTCTTGGAAAGCTTGGCTTTCTCATAAGGAATCTGATAGTAAAGGTTTCTCTCCTCTGCAACCTTTGCTAAGATTTCAGGAATATCAACTCCAAAAGCTATAACACCATCAACAGGTTTCGGATAACTCCTCACAAAATCTAAAACTTCATCCATGTTTTTTATGTTCACCTTATAAAACTCGTCAACAAGAGAAACGCCATCTGACTTTTCGTTCCCATCAAGCCCAACAGTATAAAGTCCAAGTTTCTTAGCTTCCAATATTCCTTCTACCTGATCAGTCCCTGTTCCGAGAATTAAGAGAGCGTTCATAAGCCCACTTCCTCAAAATTTAAAATGTTCATTCAATTCTTCCATTCTTTTCTTGATATCCAGAATAGTAAAGCCTATTACTTCTTCCGTTTCAGGATCTATGCGTAAAATGGTTCCGTCTCCAATATCCATACCCTCAGCAAACCTTGGTTCTCCAAAGGACACGTACAAAACGTCAGCTTCAGGATCATAATGAATAACTGTATTTGCCTTTTCAGGAATTTTTATCGTTGCCATATTACTTTCCTCCATGTAGGTAGTCTTCTTGTAAAATAGGCTGTTATTACGAAACCATCATTTTCCTCTTCTCTGTAAACAACAACGAGATATTTATTCTCCGTAACAGGGGTCTTCCTATATTTTCTCGTAGCCATTAACGCCCCGTTATCTCCTTCAAGAACTTTCTCAGGAAAAGAGATAGTCTCCCTTATTAAATCTTCACAACCCCTCATTTCCGGGTGTCCTTGATAGATATGAGTAAGCCTTTCCAATGTAAGCCTTATGGAAACACCATTAATAGATACAATAGCGTGCAAAAATCCAACCCTATATTTGATTCTCCTATACTTCAATTGACCCTTGATAGGTAACTCCTAACATTTTCAGCTTAATATAAGGACTGGCTTCTTCGTTTCCAAGATAATAAACCATCAAAACTCTATTATTTACAACTCCTAAATCACAGTAACCACCATCAAACATATTCCCCCGATAGGTATCCACTATGTGAACTATCCTACTTTTACAAAATGGGTAAATGTAACCTACAGCGTGTAATCTATCATCCATGAGATATCTAAATGCAACTATAATCTCATCCCCCAATACCATTCCCATAGGAGCATGAGCTCTATCTATTACTTTCTCTGGTTCTGTCCAGTTTATCAAATCGTCAGAGACAGACCACCATATACCATAAGGAGGTTCATCTTCTCTGATGAAAATGTGCCACTGATTTTTGTAGTGGACCACAGAACATTCATTAAGCCTTCTGCCGCTTTTACTTTTAGCCGGTAAAAACGAAAGTACCTCCCACTTTCCT
>CAJXJV010000306.1 GCA_913055135.1 uncultured Desulfurobacterium sp.
CGTTAAGCTTCCCATAGAAAAATCCAGCAAGTCCATAGTCACCAGCTATGTACCCAACCAAAATACCATCAATGGATCTTCCAGCCTGAGACCAGCCAACAGCACCTACAAGTCTCTGATTTCCAAGGTTAACTTCCTGACGACCCATTTTAACGATTACGTTGTCAATTCCGAATGGATTGGAAAGAAGCATATAAGCTTCATGCATTCCCACATTATCGGCTTCACCTAAACCAAGACCTTGACCTCCTCCTTCACCCCAAACACCATAAGCCTGAGGTACGAACACAGCTGTTACACCATCGGCAAGCTCAGCCTTAATCTTGATTCTTGCCCTGTAGCTTCCAATAATATCTCTTCCGTTTCCACTTCCTGCCTCACTTGCCCACCATTCAAGTCTTTCTCTCAACTGTCCACCAATTGTAACTTTTGTGCCGCCCATTTCCATATCGGCAGCTTTAGAAGGTGTAGCAGGTACTATAAGTGCTGCTGCGAGACCCATTAAGGTCGCTACTTTCAGTGCCTTTCTCATCTTCGGGACCTCCCCATAAAAGTTTTTTAGTATAAAGTTCTATCTTCAAGAGCAAAATTTAACAAATTCTTAGAGGAGATGTCAAGCTCCCCCTTCTGTTACAAGCGGTTAAATTTGCAAAGTTGCAAAATCCAGAGTTAGTTATGGTTAGTTACAGTTAGTTAGAAAGGTTAGCTGGAAGCAGTCAGCAACCTATCACTAACCACAACTAACCACCCTACCAGCTTCCTTACAACTACGTAACCATATAAACCGTAACTGCTCCCTGATAAATAATCTGCATTACATCCTTTATAAGAGGTCTCCACATGGTGGGAACATGAATCTCTGCTGGAACAACGATTGCATCACCTGGTTTCGGTTTATAGTCTAAAACACTGGTACTGTACTCTTCCGGTCTTCCCCACTCAGGAAGGTTTCTTCCATTCCAATCTTTCCCTCTATTTAAGTTAGAAGAGGATACTACAGAACCATCAGCTTTTACTACAAAAATATTTTTTTTCTCTGCATCTTTTGTAAGTCCTCCTGCCATTGCAAGATAATCTCTTACAGTCATTCCTTTCACATAAACAAGGGCGGAAGGATTGTAGATTTCACCGAAAACAAGGACACTTCCGGGCTTCTTGGGTATGTAAATTTTATCGCCGTCCTCCAAAAGGATGTTATACGGAGAGTTCTTCAGCTTTTCAAGGTCATAAGGCACCACAATACCGGAAATCCTTCCAGTAACCTGAGCTTTTTCTATCTCCTCCAATAGCCTCCTTTTTGCTTCAAACGCTGACTGTCTTGCACGGAGTTCGTCTTGAGTTAGATCAGACTGCATTACACCAGCTTCTTCTTTCTCAAGTTCCTGTTTCATTAAAGCTATTGCCCTGGCAATTCTTTCCTTTTGCATTTCCTTTACAGATTTTCTGAGAACAACAATTCCCTGAGGATAAGCATTTTCTCTAAAACCTCCAGCTGCTTTCAAAACATCGTAAAGAGTAGTTTTCTCATTTATCTTAAACACACCGGGATTTTTTACATAACCTAATACCACTACCTTCTCAACCATTTCTTCAGGCTTTATTTCTTGAATAACTAATCTATCACCAGGATTAAGAGTAACATCCACTTTTGAATCCTTCTTAACCAAGAGGTCATAAAGAAAAACAGAAGCAATGTTCTGTTTAATCACCTCTTCTCCACTTTCTGCTTTTACTTTTATGTTTTCAGCCTTTTGAACAGATTCTGAAGACTTTGTTTTTGAAACTTCCCTGAAAATTTCTTCCTTAAGTTTCTTAATATCTTCAGTGAACTTAGTTGAGGAAAGGGCTTCCGAAAGTCTTAGACCTTCATGGTAGGGAAGATAGTAGGAATTTTCAACAAAACCGGAAACCTTAACCGGAGGATAAACGTACTTTGGATAGAACTTTATAACGTCAAGTTTATGAATTTCTGTATCCTCTTTTCCATGCAGCACATCTACAGGAGCAAACTTTTTAATCTCCACTATATCAAGAGTTTCTGTATCTCTTCTGTCTATTTCTGCATAGTAAAGGTTTGTGTTTATCATGAGTATGTCAGAACTCAAAATGTCTGAG
>CAJXJV010000307.1 GCA_913055135.1 uncultured Desulfurobacterium sp.
ATTTGTATTCACTTATTTTAAATACAGCTCAGCCTTTAATTTCGGCTCTTTTTAAAATAGGTCATCTTACAGGTCAGCTTTTTAAAAAAAGCTGGCATCATTACGGAATTTCAGAAAGAATAGAGTTTTTAGCTAATGTCTTATCCTCTAAAAAAACCCCTTTAAAGCGTTTTTTTAGAATTAGAGTTCTGATAGTCTTCTGGGTTTTATTTAACTTTTTTGTTGTGTTGCTCTTTTATTCAGAAAAACTTTTTGAAAAATTTCCTTTTGAAAAAACAGAAATCGTTATCTTGAAATCCAGTGGGACATCTTTCACGACTGAAGGTTATTTACCTCTTCCATCCACAAAAGCTTCCACTGATGAATTAGGATTTATAGAAAAAAGCACCTCAACCGCTTTTCTTCCTGGAGAGATAGATATTGAAGTTGGGGACCAGCTTACTGCCTATGGAAGAACATTTAGAATAATCTCTCTGCAGGATTATATGATAGGAAGCAAAAGAGTAGCACTAAAGGTAGAACTGGAGCTTGTCGATGTCTGATGATAGGAAAAAGAAAAAACTTCACAGCAAACTTAAACGCCTTGCTCTTGAAGCAAGAAAGAGAATGCTCAAAGACGGCTTAGCTCTCGAAAAGGAAGTTATCAAACTCCTTCAGGAAACTCAAAAAGAAATAGTTCATCTACTTGCCCAGGAGGATGATGAAGTTACACCTTATCAAGCCTGGAGACTCAATAAACTAAAAAAGGAAATAGACAAAATCATTTACGGTTCCAAAGAGCAAGAAGGCTTTAATAAAAAACTTAACAACCTCTTGAAAGAACAAATCCAAAAACAAAAAGCAAATGCTGAGAAACATACAGAAGAGCTTGCAAAATTAATCCAAAAAGAGTTCCCGGACGCCGTTCCGGTTGCAACTTCTCTTTTTAAGGTTCCCACAGAAACAGTAAAGTTTCTAACCACTTATGCTTTGACTTTTTCAGACAAGCTTTCCGACGATCTTGTCAATGCCATCAAGAAAGAGCTTTCTCTTGGAATCTTACAGGGAGAGTCAATTCCAAAAATAGCAAGAAGAATCGCAAAACTTCCCTTACCCTCAAACAAAGTATTTAGAGATTCTTACAGTAGAGTAGTTGCCATAGCCAGGACAGAAACTGCCAGAGCTTACACTCAGAGTAATCTTGCTATCTGGCAGAAGATGGGAGTAACGGAAATCAAATGGCTGTGTGGTAAATCTCCCTGCCCTAAGTGCGAAGCCCGTTGTGAAAGAATCTTCAAAAGGGAAGTTGCCAATGACATTCCCATGCATCCGCACTGTACATGTGTTGCAGTTCCGGTAGCAACAAAAAACACGGATCTTGTTTCAAAAGAAGAAAGAGAATTCAACAAAAGGAAGACCAGGGACATAAAAAAGTGTTCTACTATTTTCAGCATGGCAAGAAGGGAAACCCTGGAATGGCAGTCAGAAAAAGAGTTCGAAAAGAAGCTTCAAAAACACCTCTCAGAATTTTTCAAAGTTAAGTGGGAAAACCTAACAGAAGAAAGCAAGCAAAAGTACAAGAAGAAACTGCAAGAGCTTGTAAGAGATACAATTCTTAAAGTTTCAAGGGTTTTTTATTTTGACGACATAGAAGGTCCCGGAAAATACCTTTTTGTCAAATTCAAAACAGGCTCTCTTGCGATAATCGATGCGGAAACACTGAAAGTGAGAACATTCTTCAAACCAGGGGAAGAATTTGGTAGCACTCCAATGGAAAGGGTCTTAAATTATGTAAAAGAGCAGGAAGAAATGCTTAAAAGAGCTGGTAAATCTAAAGGAATTGAAAAGGAAGTTAGAAGGTTGGGTGATGGCAAAGGAAAACCTTAAAGAACTTGAAAGATATATTAACATTCTAATAGAGCAAGGATTTGACGATGACGAATTTCTTGCTACAGATGCTCCTGTCCTTGAGAGAGCCCTTAGTGTTTCCGTCCTTAAACCTAAAGTTGATGAATTTTTCAAGAAGCACTCTTCCGAAATAGAAAAACTTTACGGTAATCTGGAACTTTTTGCCAATTGTCTCCCTGATAGGTTTCAAAGTCTAAAGAAGTATTTATCCCGAGAAATGGAACA
>CAJXJV010000308.1 GCA_913055135.1 uncultured Desulfurobacterium sp.
GTCGTAGCAAAAAGAGTGTATGGTTCCTATCGGAGCAGATGGAATGTAAATGAGCTTCTTTTTGAGCTCTGGATCCGTAGCTTCCTCAAGTTCTTTTTTTACCCTATCTCTTAGATCTGCTGTAGCTGCTTCTGTGAAGGTTATAAGCGCAATGTTTTCAGGATTTATTTCTTTTAAAAGCTCCACATACTTTCTGACTATTGTTGTTGTCTTCCCCGCTCCGGCATTCGCTTCTATTATCTCAAGCATTATTCCCCTTTAAGAGAGCCTGAATCTGACATGATTTTCAAAAACCGTGTTAATTTTATCAAGCTTTTGCAGAGGTATTTTTTCCTTTTTCATCTTCTCAAAAGAGTTTTTCGCCAGATTCACAGAAAGCTTAGAAAGATCAGAACTCCAGGGAATATCGTTTTTTTCAGCGCACCTCAAGCAGAGAACGCCTCCCCTTTCTATCGAAAACGAATATATCTGCCTTGATCCACAACCAACACATTTTGTGAGAGCAGGAAATATTCCCTCAACAAAGGTAAACTTCAAAAGAAACATTGTGTAGGCAACTCTAAAGGAATCTCCAGCAGAAAAATAGTTCTCAATAAGTTTAAAGAGCTTCTGATTTGCAGCAAGCTGGTAGGGAAGAAGAAGCTTTGAAATTTTGCTGAGATAAATGAACTTTTCTACAGTATCAGGGAAGTAAGAGCGTATCAACAGAGCTCTCTGGAGTTCGTAGTTTTCCCCTTTCTGGACGACCTTAAAAGTAGAGAGGGAAAAGAGATCAAGTTTGAGGGGAAATTCCCCCCTCTTTATTTTTGCAATGAAATCAACCTTTCCAAGTTTGTCTGTGAAAACTGTAATATGTCTTAGCCTATTTCCGATCTGTTTTGATCGTAAAACAAAGCCTTTTAGCTCCATTAAACGTTAAACCTGAAGTAGATTATGTCTCCATCCTGAACTTC
The DNA here is from genome assembly GCA_913055135.1 of uncultured Desulfurobacterium sp. Taxonomy (GTDB): domain Bacteria; phylum Aquificota; class Aquificia; order Desulfurobacteriales; family Desulfurobacteriaceae; genus Desulfurobacterium. Next base: position 954 of record CAJXJV010000308.1, read on the forward strand.
ATAATCCTTACCTTCAAGTCTCATCAGACCTTTCTCTTTGCATGCCTGCATGGAGCCTTCCCGTATAAGGTCTTCATACTTTATAACTTCAGCTCTGATAAAACCTCTCTCTATGTCGGAGTGGATCTTCCCGGCAGCTTGCGGAGCCTTTGTTCCCTTCCTGATAGTCCAGGCTCTTGCCTCCTGTTCACCAGCAGTAAAGAATGTGATAAGGTCAAGTAATTTGTAACCCTCTCTAATAACCACATTCAATCCCGGCTCTTCCATTCCAAGTTCTTTCAAGAACTCCTTCTTCTCTTCTCCCTCAAGCTCTGCAAGTTCTGCTTCAATTTTTGCACAGATCTTGACAACAGGAGCTCCCTCTTTTTCTGCAAACTCCTTTACCTGCTTTACATACTCGTTATCCTCTAAAAGTCCTTCCTCATCAACATTTGCAATGTACATTACAGGCTTTGCAGTAAGGAGAGCAAGCTCTTTTACAACTCTTTTTCCTTCGTCATCCAATTCTTCAAGGTACGGATAGATTCTCTCTCCTCTTTCAAGGATTTCCTTCAGCTTTTCAAGTGCTTCAACCTCAGCTCTTGCCTTCTTATCTCCAGACTTTGCCTGCTTTGAAACCTTCTGGAGCCTTTTCTCTACACTTTCAAGGTCTTTAAAGACGAGCTCCAGATTTATCGTTTCAATATCCCTGACTGGATTAACACTTCCATCTACGTGGACAACGTTTTCATCTCTAAAACACCTGACAACGTGAGCAATCGCATCAACATTCCTGATATTTGCAAGGAACTGGTTCCCAAGTCCTTCTCCCTTGCTTGCACCTCTAACTAGTCCTGCAATATCAACAAACTCAATCGTTGTGGGCGTTATCTTCCTTGGTTTTACAATCTCAGCAATCTTGTAGAGCCTCTCATCAGGAACTTCAACTATCCCAACGTTTGGCTCAATAGTACAGAAAGGATAGTTTGCAGCCTCAGCCTTTGCAGAATTTGTAAGAGCGTTGAAAAGAGTTGATTTCCCAACGTTTGGCAGTCCTACTATTCCACAGTTGAATCCCATTATCTCTCTCCAGAAAGTTTTGAAGAGAAAAATAGGGTTAAATCCTCTTCAAAACAAGAAATAGCACATTATAGTTCAGGAGAAATTTCC
>CAJXJV010000309.1 GCA_913055135.1 uncultured Desulfurobacterium sp.
TGCTTCTTCAAGAAATCCACGGTCATACGGTTCTCACACACGAGTACTACTACATTTTCTTTTTTATAAGCCCTCAACAAGAACTTCTCTATAGAACGATAAAGTGTGGGTTTCATAGCTTCCCGTAGAGCCGACTTCAAACGTTCAAAAACTACCTCGTCGTTTTTAGGAGTCAGGTACACACGATTGACCTGAAGTCCAAACTTTCTGAAGAACTTACTATAAAACTCTTCAAAATCTGAAGCACTGTTTCTAAGTACGAAAGAAATCAAGAAACCACTGGGATTTCTAATAGTTTCTCGACTGTATCCAAGATTTTTATCTCTTGACATGAGTTCGTACATAACTGCCAGCAAATAACCACACTCTTCTCCATAAACCTTAAGGACTCCAGAATAAAGATCTCTTACACTTTCCATAATCGGACTGCGGAAGAATTCAGGATGCCTGCCTTTGAGAAAATCCGAAACAGCTGCAATTTTTCGGCACACTTCTCCCCACTTTTTCTCATCCACAGTATAACCAGAGTTAGCAATATCTAACTTCGCCCTTTGAGTTTCACATGTATAAGAATCCTTACATCCTTTTGCTTGTTCCTCCCTGTCTAATTCAGAATGGTAGTTTTTCATTTTTTCGCCGCCGCCATTATTATTGGCGGCGTCTTCTATATAGTCTTCTATCTTGTCTTCTATACAGTCTTCTAAGGCACGCTTTGAGCTTTTCTCCTCCATAGGGTTGTGTTTCTCTTGTGGTTCCTTATTAGTACCGGGTGGTTCCCTATTGGTACCCGGTGGTTCCTTATTGGTACGGGGTGGCAGTAGCGGATGATCGGGAAAATTTCTTTCCGCTTCGGCTAATAGCTCAGAGCTCCAACTGGAGGTAGGTAACAGTTCTATACGGGTCTCTTTCTTGGTTCTTACCGTCTTTATTATGGAGTGCTTTTCCAGTTCATTGAGGGCCACTATAGTGTTTTTCTTCTTCATACGAAGGGCTTCTCTTATCTCACGTGTAGTTGTTCTTATAACGTCTTGAGAGGCATACTGACGTAGGGAACATAAATACATGTAAACTGCTTTGGAAAAGGGAGTTAAAGGTAGAACGTATAGCAACTTGGGTACTTTAAACACTAAGTCTTCTCTTACTTTTTCTTCACTCCATGATTGGGCTACGTAAGGTATTTCCATGGAGTTGATGAGGATAATTTCTGTCTTCTGGGACGTCTTAAAGTGGAATACTCTCTCTGAAACTATGCCTTCGCTCTCAAGAAATTTGAACAGTTCCTGGATTGTTGACTTGCTCTTCAACTGGAGAATCTTTTTGAGTTCAGAGTAGCTCGTTTTGGCTTTCTTCTCGCTGGTCATGGCCAGGGAGTAAAGATATCCCAGAAGGACAATTAATCTGAACAAAGAATACCTTTGGGTATCAGGATTTCTTTTCAGGAGGAACACTGCTTTAGGCAAAATAACAAAGGGTAATTCTTTCTGCCGTACTACAATTTCTTCTTTCTTGACATTTCCTGTCTTTCTGCCTATACTATCCCTAAGCATTGGTGAAACCTCCTTATTTGGAGTTTCTGTTGTCCGCCCCCCACTTGCCGGTGGGGGTTCCGCATTTACAATTCTACAATTATTTTCCTTGTGTTTTAAGGTGTTTAATTTTCTCTGAGTAGAAAGCGGTTAGGACTAAAGCTCTTTCGAGCATTATAGCCATTTCTGCAAATACCTCAGCGAGTTCTTCTATGGTCTTTACTCTGGCCATTTGAAGGAAATATTCCCTTTCTTCTTTTTCTTTCTCAGCAAAAAGCTTATAAGTGAATCCTCCTTGTTGCCAGTTATCCAGCAGTTTTTTGATTCTCTCTTCGACGAATTTTCTGGGATACTTTTTTGTTTTCGTGATAAAGGATATTATTTCCTCAATTCCTATTTGTTCTTCTAAGAGAACTGCTATTTCCCTTTCCATGTGTTCTCTTCTCCTTTTAGTCGAGTAGTTCCTTAAGGACGAAAGCTTTGTAGATGGGTATGTCTTTCAGGATAACGCTACCTATCCTGAAAGTATTGTCGGGTAAAACTTGTATTC
>CAJXJV010000310.1 GCA_913055135.1 uncultured Desulfurobacterium sp.
ATTGTAAGGAAAAGAAACTAAGTAATTCAGTAAACATTCAGCTTTGTAAGTTGCTATGGCACACTCTATTTTATACTCACTCTTTTTTACAAATTCGACACTCTTAAGCAGTAACACACCCAGCCCTAAGATGGATATGGAAGAGATTATTACTGCAATTAGAATTTCAACTAACGTAAATCCTTGCCTCTTCATCACATCTCTTCCAAACAAATCCTGCCACTGATATGGCTAAATTTAATCTGGTAGTGCTTTCCATAATTTTTTATGTCAATATGACCTCCCTTTTCTGGGATGCCGTTATGTTTAAAAACTATTTCTGGTAGATTTTCAGTAACGTTAACACTAATTTCTTCTGGTATTCTTTTTCTTTTAACTTCAAAACCTGCAGGAGCATAGATAAAATAGTAATGGTGCCCATTATAAGACTTAAAAACCACTGTGCTATTGCCCTTTGTAAGAGCTAAATTTTTTGCTAACTCTAAATCTAAAAATAACTCTTCTGCAAAATTTCTAACTTTTATCTCGTGTATCCACTTTACAGTGCTGAAAACTGCTAAGGAAGTAAGAAGTCCAACTATTGCAATAACAAATATCAGTTCAATAACTGTAAAACCTCTTTCACTCTTCACTCATCACAATCCTATCTATCTTAATGTAATCCCTTAAGACTTCTGGAATAACTACGCTTCCATCTTCCTGCTGGTACTGTTCAAGGATTGCAATTACAGTTCTTCCGACAGCTAAACCTGAGCCGTTAAGTGTGTGGACAAGCCTTGTTTTACCATCCTTGTCTCTAAACCTTATCTTTGCTCTCCTTGCCTGAAAGTCTTCACAGTTTGAGCAGGAGGAAATCTCTCTGTATCTATTCTGTGAAGGTATCCATACTTCGATGTCGTAGGTCTTTGCAGCGGAGAATCCGAGGTCTCCCGTACAGAGCTCCACGACCCTGTAGTGAAGACCAAGAAGCTGCAGGACTTTCTCGGCTTCTCTAACTAATTTTTCTAATTCTTCATAAGATTTGTCTGGATGGACGATTTTAACGAGCTCAACCTTGTTAAACTGATGGAGTCTCATTATTCCTCTAACGTCCCTTCCGTGAGCTCCAGCTTCTTTCCTGAAACATGGGGTGTAAGCTGTATAGTACTTTGGTAGTTCTTTTTCCGAAAGAATTTCTCCAGCGTGGATGTTAGTCAGGGGAACTTCTGCTGTTGGAATCAACCAGAGATCTTCACCCTCAATCTTGTATAGGTCTTCTTCAAACTTCGGAAGCTGTCCTGTTCCAGTCATCGTCTTTGTATTGACGAGGAAAGGTGGGATTATCTCTTCATAACCGTGACTGCTCGTATGAAGATCAAGCATGAAATTGATTAAAGCCCTTTCTAATTTTGCTCCCCACTTTTTGTAAATGACAAATCTTGAACCTGCAAGTTTTGTGGCTCTCTCAAAATCTAAAATGTCAAGTTCCTTTGCGATATCCCAGTGGGGTAAAGGCTCAAAACAGAATTGTGGCTTTTCACCCCAGTATCTAATTACTACGTTATCTTCTTCATCCTCGCCAACAGGGACACTAACGTGAGGAGGATTTGGAATTGAGAGAATAAGTTGTTCAAATTTTCTATCTACTTTTGCAAGGTCTTTTTCAAGGCTTACAATCTTCTCGGATATCTCTTCTACTTCCGATTTCAGTTTAATGGCTTCTTCTTTCTTTCCTTCCTTGAAAAGTTTCCCTATTTCCTTTGAGTATTTATTCCTTTTTGCCTTTAATTCCTCAACTTCTGAGATGATAGCTCTTCTTTCGCTATCGACAGCAAGGAGCTCGTCAACCATTGCAGCATACTTTTTGTCTCTTCTTGAGAGAAGCTCTTTAACTTTTCCTGGTTCTTTTCTGATAAATTTTATGTCAAGCACGTCCTACCTCCTCTTGAAATTTCCTCTGGTATTTCCAGACCGGAGATGGTGCCATTGCGGCATCCATTGCATCTATCAATTAGAGCACAAACTCTAATTATACTATACAGTATAGTGCTTTAACGTAAAATTAAAGGTATGGGTATTTAA
>CAJXJV010000311.1 GCA_913055135.1 uncultured Desulfurobacterium sp.
TGAAAAACACTATAAATTGAGGAAGCCATTCCATTTTAGCCATTCTTTTCCTCCTCTTTTCTTTCTTGAGCAAGCTGATACGAAAAAATAGCTATCAACAGCAAAAGGAAAATAAATCCTGCAAAACCTACAAGTAACCAACCTATTTTCTTTAATCCATAATGAAATGCTGTTGTAGTTTCTCCTATTATTAAAGCTATAAGTATGTTCCATAATTTATCAAGAGCTATCTCTTTTGCACTTTTCATCTTATAGTCTTGCAAAAAGTTCTTCTAAGCTTTCTATTCTTTCCTGTTTTCCTGTTTCGAGCTCTTTGAAGGAGAAAAATCCTTCCTCCACCTCTGCTTCGCCGATTATTACAACATACTTTGCCTTCACTCTATCGGCAGCTTTCATCTGAGCCTTGAAGCTTCCCTGTCTGTGATCCATTTCAGCCCTTATTCCTTTTTCTCTCAGGAACTTTATTAGCTTCAATCCTTCTCTGTAAGCTTTTTCTCCTCTTGTTACAACAAACACGCCGTTTCTTTCTTCTTCTTTTTCAGGGATGAGGAGCATTGCCCTGTCAACTCCGAGAGCAAAACCGAGAGCTGGGGTTTCCGGACCTCCGAGCTGGGAGATGAGTTTATCGTACCTTCCACCGGCGAGAACTGTGCTCTGAGCTCCAAGCCTTTCTGACTTGAATTCAAAAACGGTTCTTGTATAGTAATCAAGCCCTCTGACGAGAAGAGGATTCTCTGTAAACTTTACATCTAAAGTTTTTAGGTATTCCTTTAACTTTTCAAAGTGTTTTCTGCACTCATCACACAGGAAATCTGTTATCCTGGGTGCTTCAGCAACAACTTTCTGACAACTTTCAACTTTGCAGTCCAGAACTCTTAGAGGGTTTCTCTCAAACCTTTTCAGACAGTCTTCGCAAAGTTCTTCCTTTTTCTGTTCAAGGAACTCAATAAGGGCTTTTCTGTACTCTGGGCGACACTTTTCACATCCTATCGAGTTGATTTCCAGTGAGCAGTCAACTTTGAGGGAGTCAAAAATATCGGCAGCTACTCTTATTACTTCAGCATCCGCTCCCGGAGACGATAAACCGAAGACTTCACATCCAGCCTGGAAAAACTGCCTCTTTCTTCCAGCTTGAGGTCTTTCGAATCGGAACATAGGACCAACGTAAAACCACTTTGTGAAAGGTTCCTTTGCATAGACACCATGCTCAATGTAAGCCCTGACTGCTGATGCTGTTCCTTCAGGACGGAGAGCGATTACCCTTCCACCCTTATCTTCAAATACATACATCTCTTTTTGAACAATATCAGTTGTCTCTCCTACGCTTCGGGAAAAGAGTCCTGCTTCTTCAAATATTGGCAGGATAACTTCTCTGAAACCTGCTTTCCTGACAACATCCTTGAATATTTCAACAACTTTTTCAAACTTCTCACTCTCTGGAGGAATTAAATCCTCAACCCCTCTAACTGCCCTAAATTCCATGGGACTCCACTACCTCCACGTTTTCTGTTCCACAGAATCTATCGCCAGCATCTCCAAGACCTGGAACAATATATCCATACTGATTGAGTTTTTCATCAACTGATGCTGTTACAACTGTGAGTCCTTCAAATTTTTTCAGTTTTTCCACTCCTTCTGGGGCAGAGACTACAGAAACAAAGGTTATGTTCTCCTCTTTAATTCCTGCTTCAATTAAAGTTTTTATTGACTGGAAAGCAGTTCCACCTGTTGCAAGCATCGGATCAAGGATTAAGTATCTGGCATTTTTAATCAGAGGAAATTTAACGTAGTAGTTAACAGGTTCAAGGGTTTCTTCGTTTCTATACATTCCAATAAATCCCAGCCTTCCATAAGGGTAAACCTTTAGTGCTGGTGGAACCATTGAAAGACCAGCTCTTAAAATTGGAATGAAGACAACTTCCTCTCCTGGTTTAAAGCCTACTGTTTTTGAAAGGGGAGTTTCTATCTCAAGTTCTTTCAGGTTCACATTGACAAGAGCTTCAGAGATGAGGATTTCTGAGATTTTTTCAAGGTACTCTCTAAACATAGGATAGCTTGT
>CAJXJV010000312.1 GCA_913055135.1 uncultured Desulfurobacterium sp.
TGAAGCAAAGAAAGCCCTTTCTGCCATTGAGAAGGGGAAGTCTCTGGAAGAGGCAATACCGAAAAATGTCTATTCCACCCTCAAAAAGTGGAAAGTAACAGCAGCAGATGTTGATAGAAACCCGGTTTCTGCTCTCGTTTTTAAGGAGAAGAACAAGGATGCTAATATCCTTGTAATGCCAGATGGAAGAACCCTTCTGATTATCGTTAAGAAGAGATACCCATCAAAAATTCTTCTATACGGAGACGCATACTCGAAGATAAAGAGAATGCTTATAACAGAAAAGGCAAGAAAACTGGCAGAAGAAGAGATAGAAAAGCTTAAAGAAAAGTATGGGGTAAAGGTGTTCAAAGAGAACCTCAAGTGTGTTAAGCTGTGATAAAATCTTCTCCCAATTAAACTAAGCTAACGGAGTCGGAGATGGAGTTTGAAGCGGTAATCGGGCTTGAGGTTCATGCTCAGCTTTTAACAGAGACAAAAATTTTCTGCAGCTGTAAGAATGAGTTTGGAGCTCCACCAAATACTAACGTTTGTCCTGTCTGTCTTGGAATGCCTGGATCTCTTCCAGTTCTGAACAAGAAAGCTGTTGAGTATGCCGTAAAGGCAGCACTTGCCCTGAACTGCAAGATTAACAGGTACTCAGTCTTTGCCAGAAAGCATTACTTCTACCCAGACCTTCCAAAGGCTTATCAGATAACACAGTACGAGCTTCCGTTTGCAGAGAACGGCTGGATAGAGATTGAAAAGCCAGATGGAACGAAAAAGAAAATCAGAATTAAAAGAATTCACATGGAAGAGGACGCTGGAAAGACTATTCATGGAGAAGGACTTGACCCCAACTCTTACGTTGATCTCAATAGAGCTGGAACGCCGTTAATTGAAATAGTTTCAGAGCCTGATATCTCAACTCCAGAAGAAGCAAGGCTTTATATGCAAAAGCTCCGGGATATCCTGGTCTGGATTGGTGTAAACGATGGAAACCTTGAGGAAGGTTCATTAAGGTGTGACGCCAACGTTTCTATTAGACCTAAGGGTTCAGATAAACTTGGAACGAGAACAGAGATTAAAAACGTTAACTCTTTCAGATTCATTCAGAAAGCCCTTGAGTATGAAATAGAGAGACAGATAAAAGTTGTCAGAAGCGGTGGAGAAGTTGTTCAGGAAACAAGGCTCTTTGATTCCCAGAGGGGAATTACAAAGACAATGAGAACGAAAGAGGAAGCTGAGGACTACAGATATTTCCCCGAACCTGATCTTCCACCTCTCATAATAGACGATGAATGGCTTGAATCTATAAAAGCTTCTTTACCTGAACTTCCAGACCAGGTAAAAGAGAGATTCATCAGAGATTACGGTATTACATCTTACGACGCTGATATTCTCGTTAGAGATAGAGCTCTTGCCCGCTTCTTTGAAGAGGCAGCGAAAAACTATTCTGGAGAAGCAAAGAAAGTTGCAAACATTATCATTTCAGACCTTCTTGGAGCTTTAAACGAAGAAAAGCTTGAAATCTCAGAGTCTCCAGTAGAACCTCTTCACGTTGCTCAGCTCCTTGAGCTTGTTGATAAAGAGGTAATATCTCTAAGAGTCGCAAAGGAAGAAATCATTCCTGAAATGGTCAAGAGTGGAAAAGAACCCAGAGCGATCGTTGAAGAGAAAGGGCTTGTTCAGATATCCGATGAATCAGCTCTCAAAGAGATTATCAAGAAAGTCCTTGAAAACAATGAAAAGGCAGTTAAGCAGTACAGGGAAGGCAACGATAAACAGAAGCAGAAAGCTGTTAAATTCCTCATTGGTCAGGTTATGAAGGAGACAAGAGGAAAAGCCAATCCAAAACTTCTCAATCAGCTAATTCCTCAGGTTCTTGAAGAGGTCTAATCGTAGTTCTGTAGTTATGAAGGTGGGGAGAGAGCGTACGCTTTCTCCCCTAAGTTAGATATCAGGGCTCCCTCTCCCTCCCCTCCCCTTTATAAAAACACATGAACCCGAATAGCGATGCTTAACCAAATTCAATTATATTGCAACTGTACAATTATTGCAA
>CAJXJV010000313.1 GCA_913055135.1 uncultured Desulfurobacterium sp.
GTAAAGAAAATGCTCATTGAACACTGCCTTCACATCTGCATTGACCATGTATCCACACACTGGACATTTAAACAGCGCCGTAGAACCACAAGGAGAGAACCTCTCTCCCCTGGCTCCACAAAAACTGCACCTCTTTGATGTCCAGCGAGGATACACAAAGTCAATCTTGAATCCTTCTTCTACAGAAATCTCTTGAACTCTATCTCCTATTTTTTTTCTTAACCAATAGCTGAGTTTCCTGTTTAACCTTTTGCTCCTCTTTTTCTTTCTCCCTCTTAATCCCTTCAGCCTTTCAAATACTACTATCACATTTTCGTATTCTTTAGCTATTTTTGCTATCTCTCTCGCTGTCTTTAAAGCTATGTCTCTATTGAGGTTGTTTATCTTCTTCCAAAGTTTCTTGTTGTCTTCTCTCGTGGGACTTCTTCCTGTTTGTCTCTGCTTTATCCTTACCTGATGGAGAAGATAGTCTCTCTTTCTAACAGGCCTTAAAAGCTCTCCGTTTACAAAGTGTATCTTCTTTAGCTTACTCTCCCTCTTCTTCCAGTCTATTTCAAAAACTCCTATGCAAGCTAAATTCCTCTCTACATTCAGGTCAACAATGATGACTATTTTAGGTTTCTGAGGTTTTTTCTTCCTCTTAACTGTTTTCTCAAGCGTTATTGCAAGGTAGAAATCTTTGTCCCTTTTTATAAGTGTTGCTGTGTTTTTAGGAACATATCCATTATCCATAAGTTCAAAGACTCTTTTGTAAACCTTTACAGGATAGTTCTTCTTGCTGTATTCCCCACTTTCGCTTAACACTTTTAGTCTAACAAAGTGAAATTCTTTCCCATCTCTCAAAAAAATATCCTGTAGTTCTACATCTGTTGCATAGTAGGTAAAGGAAAAGTTCTTAGGGTCAGGATAAGTAGGTTTGTTGTATCCAAGTTCTTTCCCTTCTTTATGCCAGTTTTTAAGGTTAGAAACATAGCTTTTTACCATTCCATACGCTTTGTTGATTGCACTTCTCCTTAGGTTGGTCTGAACAGGAGCCTTTATCTTCTCCTCTATGGGAAACTGTGGATTGGGATGAGCTTTCGTTGAAATCGTTATGCTTTCAAGGAAGGTAAGTGCTTGCTCTTTCTTTAAGGATACTACCCTGTAGATTCCAGCTTTTCTTATGACATTAAGATAAAATACCAAAATATCAGCATAGAGAGAAAACGTTCTCTCAAGAGCTTCTCTTTTCTCTTTATTAGCTTCGTAAACTTTTAGAAGAACAGTTTTAACTACCTTCAAGGTCTTCCTCTAACAGTTTCTTGACCTTCTTATCTTCCACATAAAATTATCTACTTAAATGTCAAGTGCCTATGTTTGGGTATGAAATTTTAACCTCTAACATGGAAACAAAGGCACCGTTTCAAAGGACGGTGCCTTTTATTATTTTTCTCCCCAGCCTCCACCCCCAGGAGTTTCAATGACAACTTGATCTTCAGGGTTTACTTCAAGATTGACTTTACCAGGCAAAGCTATTTTTTTCCCCTTCCGTATAAGCCAGTTTTGTCCTTTTTGGCCTGCCTTTCCTCCCTTGAGTCCATAAGGAGCGTGCCTTCTGCGTTCTGAGAGAATCGTTACCGTGGCTTTAGAAAGAAAGCGATACTGCCTGATGAGTCCATCTCCACCTCTGTGAAAACCTTTGCCTCCAGACCCCTTACGCAGGCGATAGGCTTCTATAAAGAGCGGATAATCGTGTTCTAATGCTTCTATCGGAGTGTTTAGGGTATTGGTCATGTGGGTATGAATACCGCTTAGACCATCAGAAAAAGGTCTTGCCCCCATACCTCCACCGATAGTCTCATAATAAGCAAAAGGAAGAGAGGTTCTTTCATCAATACCACCAATAGAGATATTGTTCATGGTCCCCTGGCTTGCAGCAGGGACTTTGTCTGGAATAGCTTTGGATAGAGCACCTAAAATTACATCTACTATTCGTTGAGAGGTTTCCACATTACCTCCAGCAACTGCAGCAGGAAAATTTGCAT
>CAJXJV010000314.1 GCA_913055135.1 uncultured Desulfurobacterium sp.
CATTTTCTTCCGTTTTTATGAGAAATCCAAATCTACTATGCTTGAAGTTCAGGTTAAAGTCATCGTCATTTGACTCCGTTGTTTCTGGTAAAGCCCATAGTATAAAGTCTTTACCTATAGCCTTGGAGTCTGAGTAAGCCGCATCAATCTTGAAATAGCCGTAGAAATCTACACTCTTACCGGACTTACTTTTAAAAGACGGTGCTCTGGCTGCTTTGACAGTAACTGCTCCACCTTTGAGAGCCTGGATTTCCTCTCTTAGTTTTCTGTTCTCTTCCTTGACCTGCTGGAGCTCACTCCTCATCTGTTCAATCATTTCCCTTAGCTGCTGAACTTCATAGTCGCTTGCAGCTAAGGAAGGCAGACTTGACGAGAGAACAAAGACGGTTCCAAGTAGCAGTGCTTTTCTCATAGCCCTCCTCCTAAGTGAACTTTTTAACTCTTACAGCCTTTCCTTCGTTTCTGGGTATCTCTCCTCTTCTTTTGAGGGTTACTTCAATATGAAGTCCTAAAAGACTGTAAATCTCCTCTTCTATTCTCTCCTTTAGATGCTGATCCTGTCTGTCTGCTTCAATAACAACTTCAACCACATCTTTTCCTTCAACTTTACCAATTATTATCTGGTAGTTAGGAAGAACTTCTGGGTATTTCATTATCACTTCTTCTATCTGCCTCGGGTAGAAGCAGACACCTTTGACTTTCAGCATATCATCAGTTCTTCCTTTTATTCTTGCAAGCCTCAAATGTGTTCTTCCGCAATCGCACCTCGCTCTTGAAATAACCTTTGTTATGTCCCTTGTTCTATACCTGATGAGTGGTAATCCTTCACGGGTTAGAGTCGTAATAACTAACTCTCCCTCTTCACCATCTGGCAGAACCTCTGCCGTTTCAGGATCCACTATTTCAACAATGTAGTGGTCTTCCCAGACGTGAATACCGTTGTGGGCTTTGCAGTCTATTCCAAGCCCAACTCCCCCGGTCTCTGTCATCCCTATAATATCAAAGCTCTCAATTCCCATCTCCCTTTCAATATATCGGCGCATTTCCTCGCTCCAGACCTCTGCACCGAAAATACCAATTCTCAAACTGGTCTCTTTAAAGTCAAAACCTTCTTCCTTTGCAACTTCAATAAGCCTTAGAGGATAGGAAGCTATTCCGACAATAGCAGTGGTTTTGAAATCTTTCAGGAATTTCAACTGAAGAAGTGTTCTTCCGGGACCTATTGGAACAACAAAACAGCCGATTTTCTCTGCTCCATAGTGAAAACCGAATCCGCCGTTAAAAAGTCCAAAAGATGGAGTAATCTGAAGAACATCTTTATAGGTAAGACCAGCAGCAGAGAGACACCTTGCCATTATTTCTCCCCACTGCTCAACATCAGCAGGAGTGTATGGGTTAACTACGGGGGTTCCTGTAGTTCCAGAGGACATGTGAAACCTTACAAACTCACACTGGTCTCCACAGGCAAGACCAAAAGGATAGTTCTGTCTTAAATCTTCCTTCGTCAGAAAAGGGAGTTTCCTGAGGTCTTCAAGGCTTTTTATATCTTCAGGCTCAGGACTTCCTATCTTCTCCCAGTACTTTCTGTTTTTCTCTTTTATCCTTCTTACAGTTTTCCTGAGCCTGTCAAGCTGGATCTTTTCTATCAACTCTCTGTCCAGCGTTTCAAGTCTTCTCTGAAACATATCTTCCCTCACAACTCCTTCAGTAGATGTTAAATTGTTGTTTAAATTGTATAAAATATTCTTACCTTTTTGAAAATTGAGGAGGTAGGGAATGACCCTAAAAAAGAAGGACTACATCTCCAGAGAAGAACTCCAGGCACTTCAGCTAAAAAGACTTAAAGAAACTGTAGAAAGGGTTTATCATTTGGTTCCTTTCTACAGAAAGAAATTTGAAGAAGCCGGTGTAAAACCCTCAGACATCAAGAGTCTTGACGATCTGAAGCGGTTACCCTTTACAACAAAACAGGATTTAAGGGATCACTATCCATTCGGTCTTTTTGC
>CAJXJV010000315.1 GCA_913055135.1 uncultured Desulfurobacterium sp.
AAGCTTTTGATAAATCATTTCGTTTGTCACTTTAAAGCCCGGAGGCGGAGCAGAATAAGCCACCGATGAAAGTAATACTAATAATGTCAGAATTAAGAAGTCCCTCATTTTTCTTCCTCTTCTATTAACTTTTGTAGATTGAAGGAAAGTCCCTCTACAATGGGAATTTCATAGTTCCAATCAACAATGAGCCACGGACTTCCCCTTTCCGCTATCCAGACTTTTTTATCCTTTGTAAATATCCAGATCACTCTTTCAACTCCATGATCTAACAGATCCTGCGTCTTGCGATGAAAGTAATCCTGCGGGGTTGTAAATTTTCTGAGATCAGCTTTTGTATCCACTTCTATTACAACTAAAGGTGGAATTGGCACAAGTTCATTCCTCTTTAGAAAAGGTTTAATCTCTTCCTTTTCCCAGATTCCTATATCCAGGTTATACCAGCTTCGGGGAGCAAATTTAAAACCTGCTTCGTTGTATCCAAGTTGGTACTTTCTGGAATCAAGACTTTTATGCAGAAATCTGACAATGAGATCTATAATCCAGAACTGCAGACCACTACTCCCCACAACCTCCTCCAGTTTCTTTTCTCCGGATAGCACTTTATCATAATCCCGATAGTAAATGGGACTTCCGTATCTCATTTCGTAGATGAGAGCTTTAGGAATTTTCTTCCTTGTCTTTTCCTTTTTTTCTTTAACCGCCATAGCCATCTTTACTCTCCTCTAAGCTACTTAAAGTAATCCTTCTTTTTTCAGAATTTCTCTAAACTTTTCATTTTCCCTGGCAAATTCTCTTGCTACATTTAAAAGTTTTCTCAGTTTCTCAGGCTTCACATCTCTTTCAAGCTCTTCTAATGTCTGTCTCTTAGCTTCTGCTATTATCGTTCTCCTATCCCAGTAGGCAAATCCAAACGCCCCTACCATTATAGCTGTAAATATTCCCGTAATTATCCATAAGAACGTATAAAGTTGTTCAAATCGTTTGTTAATGTCTTCAAACCGTTTGTTCATATCTTCAAATCGCCTGTTAATGTCTTCAAATCGTCTGTCAACGTCTTCAAATCGCCTGTTCATATCTTCTCTAAGTTCTTCGAATCGTCTATCAATTTGCTCAAATCGTTTGTCAATCTGCTTAAATCTCTCGTCAAATATCGCCTGTCTTCGTTCTATCTCAATAAGCTTTTGATAAATCATTTCGTTTGTCACTTTAAAGCCCGGAGGTGGAGCAGAATAAGCCACCGATGAAAGTAACAATCCTATCAGCAAAACCATTCTCTTCACTTTGTTCTTTCCTCCCTTAAACTGTTGTAGCCATCTCTGGCACCTACTATAATTTAATCCCTTCTTTTCCTCTCTTGCTTCAGACTTTTCTAAAATTTTTTCAATCTATCTTCTGCATCTGGATACATAATTGGAAGTACTATCAATATTCTTGCTCCTCGTCCATGAAATTCCAGTAATCTATCTACTTTCTTTCATAATCATCATTTAATCTTACTATGTCATCCTCCTCCACATATTCTCCTACCTGAACCTCTATAACCTCCAGCGGAATCTTTCCAGGATTAATAAGTCTATGCCTTTTCGTTTTCGGAACATAAATACTTTCATTTTCGTGAAGCAAATACTCCTTAAGTTTTCCGTCTTCATTTTCCAGGACAACTTTCGCAGTACCTTTTACAACAACCCAGTGTTCACTTCTATGATAATGAAGTTGCAAACTCAGAGCTTCTCCCGGCTTTACAGTGATTCTCTTTATTCTATACTTATCACCTTTTTCAAGTTCTGTATAACTTCCCCACGGACGATAAACTGTTGTATGAAACTCTGTTAAATGTTTAACTTCTCCATTTTCTTTCAATTTCTTCACAACTTCCCTAACCTTTTGACCTTCTCCCTTTTTTGCTATCAACAATACATCGTCTGTCTCAACAATCATTAAATCTTCAAGTCCGATAGTGGAGATAACTCTGTTATTACCCAAAATTAAAGAATTTCGTGT